>NZ_JBLUNZ020000049.1:0-61660 GCF_048061935.2 Leucobacter sp. BZR 635
TGCCCGCAGCATTTCTCTGCGGAGCTCCGCGAAAGAAGCCTCCGCGGCTCTTGGCAGCGCACGAAATACGACATCCACGCCGGTCACTCCGTCGCGGATGAACTCATCTGAGATGCTCTTCATTCGGCGCCGCACGAGGTTTCTCGTTACTGCGTTGCCGACTGCCTTCGAGATGATGTACCCGAAACGAGGTGCCTCCTGACGAGGATCATCGCTGGAACGACGAACCGCGTAGGTAATGCACATTGCACCACCTACGCGGTTCCCGGTTCTCACAACTCGGCGATAGTCCTCGCCACGAGTCACACGATGATGCCTTGCCGGCATGATGACTCGCTGGCCAGAAACTAAGCGGAAAGCTTGGTGCGGCCCTTGCCACGGCGAGCCGTGATGATGGCGCGGCCTGCGCGGGTGCGCATGCGGGCACGGAAACCGTGGACCTTCGCGCGACGGCGGTTATTGGGCTGGAAGGTACGCTTGCTCATAGTTCAGACTCCGTGACTTTATGGTGTGAATCCCCAGAGTCATGCCCCGGGAAAGTCGGCTTTTGGGCAAGCGAGAAAGGAGCTGCTGCCCATACAAGGTACTTACTTTACGCCGATATTTGTCACCAGTCAAAGCCGGACTTCCCAGAGTTGCTTATGACGACCTTCTTGCCTGTGGATAATGTGCGTGTAAGCGCAGAGAATCCGCGCCAATGGTTACACTTAGCTGTGGATAACCTCGCCCGAATGACAATCGTGACGCACAAGAAGAAGTAGATGTCTGACGAAGAACTGAACGAACTCTGGGAAGAGATTAAGCGCCATGTGAACGCTGATCTCTCCGTTGGGCCCGTCTATGGGGCGCAGTTACTGCTCGCGACCCCACGCGGCGTCGCAGCGGGCACCCTGTATCTCGCTGTGCAAACAGATTTCACCCTAAAGCTGCTTGACGGGCGCCTGCGCCCACCGATCATGGCCGCGCTCGCGGGCATAACGACCGCCGAGAGCATCAATAACTTCGTGGTGATCGTCGATGAGGATGCGGTGCCGGCCCCAGAGCCAGAAGCCTCGGAACGCCACGATTTCTCGATCCCCTCGGTGTCCCGCCCCGAGCGGCCGATCCAGGAGCCGCGCAGCCGACACGCGGCGGCCGCTCCCTTTGAGGATCCGCATCTTAACGAGAAGTACGATTTCGACTCCTTCGTCATCGGCCAGTCCAACAGGCTCGCGCACGCTGCGGCTCTCGCTGTGTCTGAATCTCCTGCTCAGTCCTATAATCCGCTGTTTATCTACGGCGATTCCGGGCTCGGCAAGACGCACCTGTTGCACGCCATCGGGCACTATTCGCGTGAGCTGTTTCCCGAGATTCGGGTACGGTACGTGAGCTCTGAAGACTTCACCAACGACTTCATCAACTCGATTGCGAACAACCAGGGCGCACAGTTTCAAGATCGTTACCGCAACGTCGATGTGCTGCTGGTTGACGATATTCAGTTCCTTGAGGGCAAGGCAGAGACACAGGAAGCCTTCTTCCACACCTTCAACACGCTGCACAGCCACAACAAGCAGGTCGTCATCACCAGTGATGTGCAGCCGAAGCAGCTTCGCGGCTTTGAG
This sequence comes from Leucobacter sp. BZR 635, assembly GCF_048061935.2. Taxonomy (NCBI): domain Bacteria; kingdom Bacillati; phylum Actinomycetota; class Actinomycetes; order Micrococcales; family Microbacteriaceae; genus Leucobacter; species Leucobacter sp. BZR 635. The sequence goes on from NZ_JBLUNZ020000049.1 coordinate 1,602, forward strand.
GAGCGCATCACCTCCCGATTCGAGTGGGGGCTGCTGACGGATATCCAGGCGCCTGACCTTGAGACGCGTATCGCGATCCTCCGAAAGAAGGCGCAGCGCGAACACCTTGACGTCGACGACGCAATTCTCGAGTTCATTGCCTCAAAGTTCTCATCGAATATCCGCGAGCTTGAGGGCACCCTCATTCGCGTGACCGCCTACGCAAACCTCAACCGTCAGCGAATTGATATGCCGCTCGTCAAGACGGTGCTTAAAGACCTCATTTCGATCGACAGTGACAATGAGGTGCAGCCAACGGACATCATCAACCGAACCGCTGAGTACTTCGATCTGTCGATCGACGAGCTCTACGGCCCCTCGCGCGCACAGCAGATCGCCCTTGCCCGACAGATCGCGATGTACCTCTGCCGCGAACTCACCCAGCTGTCGCTCCCAAAGATCGGCCAGCTCTTCGGTGGGCGCGATCACACGACCGTCATGTACGCGCACAAGAAGATCGCGCAGCTCATCACGGAGCGCCGTTCGGTGTACAACCAGGTCAGTGAACTCACCACGAGAGTAAGGCAACACGGCCGATAATCATCCACAGCCCACAGGCGTCTGTGGATAACTGGGGATAACTTCCAAAATATGTGGACGAGGAGGGGGCACCCTGTGGAATCAGGTGAAATTGACAGATCCCCGTCATCATGCCGATCTACAGCTATCCACCGCTTGCAAACAAGTCACACCGGTGTAGTTTTCATACGCCGTATGGAATGTTGCGAGTTATCCACAGTTTCCACAGGGCTTATTACTATTACAAGTTTTCTTAATTCTTGTAAGCCACTCAATCACGCTCCGCTCCGCGCCCCGGTTTCACCAAACCCCAAGGTGTGCAAAGATTGTGGAGCTGACGCCACAAGCGTCAATGAAGGGATGAGACATGCGATTCACCGTTAACCGGGACGTGTTCAGCGACGCTGTGTCGTTTGCGGTGAAGTTGCTTCCTCAGCGCCCGACACAACCACTGCTCAGCGGTGTGCTGCTTCACGCTGAAGATTCCGAACTCACAATTTCTTCGTTTGACTACGAAGTTTCGGCCCGCACCGGCGTTGTCGCAGAAGTCAGCGATGCCGGCCGTGCTCTGGTCTCTGGAAGACTGCTCGGCGAAATTGCTCAGCGCCTGCCGCACTCAGACGTGCAGGTGTCGTTGCTCGAGAGCCGTGTCGAGGTGCGCTGCGGCAGTGCTTCGTTCAGCTTGCCGGCAATGCCAGTCGAGGAGTACCCACAGGTTCCCGTCGTCGACGCGATCTCTGGCGCCGTCCCTGCGCAGGACTTCTCAGATGCAGTTTCGCAGGTCTCCCTCGCCGCTTCGAAGGATGACGTCACCCCGGTAATCACCGGTGTCCAGTTCGAAGTGAGCGAGAATTCGCTCACGCTCACCGCCACTGACCGCTACCGCGTAGCAACCCGCGGCATCGACTGGGAAGATCGTGGCGCCGGAGAGCACCTTAGCGCGCTCGTACCCTCCAAGATCGTGACCGAGGTTGGAAAGACCTTCGCTCACGACGGCGAGGTACGCATCACGATTGTGAAGGACGGCGAGCGGGAGCTCATCGCGTTCACTGGCGGAAACAAGACGGTCACGTCGCTCCTGATCAAGGGAAATTACCCTCCGGTCGGACGCCTCTTCCCCGAAAACGTAGATAACTACGCGGTCGTGAACACTGCAGAGCTCATTGAAGCCGTTGGCCGAGTAGGACTCGTGCTTGAGCGCGAAGCAGCGCTCCGCTTCTCCTTCGCTGAAGGCGCCGTCATGCTTGAAGCTGCCGGCACTGAGTCTGCCCAGGCAGTCGAGAGCGTGGATGTGCACCTCCTCGGTGACGAGATGGTGGTTTCCCTGAAGCCACAGTTCCTGCTTGACGGGCTTCGGTCGACACACTCTGAGTTTGCCCGGATCGCCTTCACGCGCACGGACAACCCAGGAAAGCCCGGGCCCGTTCTCATCACGAGCCAGCGCAGCAAGGACGAAGCAGACGACGCCAGTTTCCGCTACTTGCTGCAGCCCAACCTGCTGCTGCGGTAGTCGATGCGGGTCGCTCACCTTTCGCTTGGCGACTTCCGTAACTACAAGGCGGCCGAGCTTGAACTGCATGCCGGCGCCAACCTCATAGTCGGGCGAAACGGCCAGGGGAAGACGAACCTCGTTGAGGCAATTTCCTACTTTGCGACGCTGCGTTCCCACCGGGTGTCAGCAGACTCAGCAATGATTCGCGCGGGTTCGCCCGCTGCTATCCTCCGCATGCGAGTTGCTGCGGGGGAGCGTGATGTTGTGCTTGAAACTCAGCTCAACAGGGTGGGAGCGAATAGGTCTCAGGTCAACGGCAACCAGGTGCGCGCTCGCGAGCTCACACGGTGGTTCACCTCGGTGATGTTTGCGCCTGAAGACCTCAGCATTGTTCGTGGGGATCCTGCCGGACGCCGTCGGTTTCTCGATGACGCACTGATTGCGCGCTTGCCCGTAGCTTCCGGAGTGATCGCGGACTACGAGCGTGTCGTGCGCCAGCGAACTTCTCTGTTGAAGTCCGCGCGTAGCGCCGGTCGGGGGAGTGCTGCAGTGCTCGCGACACTTGAGGTCTGGGATGATCAGCTTATTGAGCACGGTGTCAGGATCATGCTTGCGCGGCAGGAGCTTGTGCGTGACCTCGAGGCGCCACTTGCTGCGGCGTATACCGCGCTCGTGGGGGAGGATCACGGCCCACGGCTTTCTCTCAATGAGTCAGTGCACGAGGCCCAACGGGAAGTTTCACGTGAAACAGTCCGGGGATCCGCTCCCGGGGCGCCGATCGTTTCACGTGAAACACTCACTGACCAGTTCCGTGATGCACTGCTGCAGGTGCGGGGTAAGGAGCTCGAGCGTGGGGTGACCCTCGTGGGGCCGCATCGCGATGACTTGGAGCTTGAGCTGAATCGCCTCCCCGTGCGTGGGTACGCAAGTCACGGAGAGTCGTGGTCTTTCGCCCTGGCGTTGAAGATTGCTCTTGCCACGGTAATCCGCGAGGAGTCCCCCGCGGGGGATCCGGTCATTATCCTCGATGACGTGTTCGCGGAGCTCGACCGGGGGAGGCGTGAGCGGCTCATGGCGGTTGTCAGCGAGTTTGAGCAGGTCATCGTGACAGCCGCAGTCGAGGGGGACGTGCCCGAGGGGCTTTCGTGGAACCGTATCGAGGTTGCTGCCGGTGAGTTGACGCAGCGGGGCGACGATGGCTGAACCTGGCGATAGTTTCGCGACGGCAGCATACCTCCGGGCGAAGACGGTATGGCGCGGAAAGATCCAACGGCGCAAACGCCGGCGAGACGATGAGGCGGGGGGACTGTCCAAACCCTTCGGGGGAGGGCGAGATCCGAGGGCCCTGGGCACCGTGCTCGACTCGATTGTTGCGGACATGGGGTGGTCGAGCGAGCTCGAGCAGGCCAAAATCATTGAGGATTGGCCGGTATTTGTGGGCGAGGCGACCGCCGAGCACACAACGGTCATTGGTATCCGTGACGGCGTCCTTGAGATTCAATGTGATTCGACGACCTGGGCGACCGAGCTGCGTCGGCTCAGAGCCGAAATGCTCACCCGTCTCCTCACTGAATACCCAGATGCCGAGATTCGTGATCTACGATTTCGCGCTCCGGGGGCGCCGAGCTGGCGTCACGGCCCGCGCGTTGTGCGCGGAAGAGGCCCCCGCGACACCTACGGGTAGCCCGAATTCCAATCTGGCTGTGATCTCGTATTTATCTGGGGACGATCCATCAAAAAAATCGCATGCCAGCGCCCGCAAAAGCCGTTCTGCGGGCCGATTCTTGATAGACTTGTGTAGAAGTGTGCCTAGGCTAAAAATGGCCCGCGGTAAACCGGGAGAGTGTGCATCACAATATGACTTTAGAACAGACTGCGGCGGAAGAATACGGCGCCGGAGAGATCCAGGTCCTTGAGGGGCTCGACGCCGTTCGCAAGCGTCCCGGCATGTACATCGGCTCAACAGGTCCACGCGGTCTACACCACCTGGTGTACGAGATTGTCGACAACTCAGTCGATGAAGCCCTCGCGGGGCACTGCGACACGATCAACATTACGATTCTGCAGGACGGCGCCGTCCGTGTTGTCGATAACGGGCGTGGCATTCCGGTAGACATGCACCCCACTGAGGGGCGCTCGACCGTCGAAGTCGTGCTCACCGTCCTCCACGCCGGCGGCAAGTTCGGCGGCGGGGGATATGCCGTGTCTGGTGGACTCCACGGTGTCGGCTCATCCGTCGTGAACGCGCTCTCGAGCAAGTTTGATGTTTCGGTGAAGCGCCAAGGTTTCACGTGGAACATGTCGTTCACGAACTCCGTGCCTGATGCTCCGCTCGCGAAGGGGGAGCCCACCGACGAGACCGGGACGACAATTACGTTCTGGCCGAGCGACGAGATCTTCGAGACCGTCGACTTCGATTACGGCACACTGCGCACGCGCTTTCAGCAGATGGCGTTCCTGAATAAGGGCCTGAAGATCACCCTCTCGGACGAGCGCCCGCAGGAGCCCGTCGAGAACGAGAGCGGAGAGCTCGTCCAGCCGAAGCCACTGAGCGATGAGTTCATGTATGAGCGAGGCATTCAGGACTACGTTGAGTATCTGAACAAGGCAAAGCGCGCGGAGCTCGTCAACGAAGAGATCATCTCCTTCGAACTCGAGGACACTGAGCGAAAGATCTCGGCGGAAATCGCGATGCAGTGGACGACGTCGTACTCCGAAAGCGTTCACACCTACGCGAACACGATCAACACGCATGAGGGCGGCACCCACGAAGAGGGGTTCCGGGCCGCACTCACGACGCTCGTCAACCGCTACGCCCGTGAAAAGAACATTATTCGCGAAAAGGACGACAACCTCTCCGGCGAGGACGTGCGCGAGGGGCTGACGGCTGTCGTCTCGGTGAAGCTCGGCGAACCGCAGTTCGAGGGTCAGACCAAGACGAAGCTCGGAAACACCGAGGCAAAGGCATTTGTCCAGAAGGTTGTTGGCGACCAGCTGGGGGATTGGTTCGAGCGCAACCCAGGGCCCGCCAAGGACATTATCCGGAAGTCCATTCAGGCAGCCACCGCAAGGCTTGCGGCGCGCAAAGCGCGCGAGACGGCCAGGCGCAAGGGGTTGCTCGAGTCGGGCGGCATGCCCGGAAAGCTCTCTGACTGCACGAGCAAAGATCCCGTAGTCTCAGAAATTTTCATCGTGGAGGGCGACTCGGCAGGCGGCTCGGCGAAGACGGGTAGAAACCCTGAAACGCAGGCAATTCTCCCGCTCAGAGGCAAGATCCTCAACGTGGAGAAGGCCCGTCTCGACCGTGCTCTCGGCAACGCTGAAGTCCAGGCAATGATCACGGCGTTCGGCGCCGGCATTGGCGAAGACTTCGATCCCGAGAAGGTTCGGTACCACAAGATCGTGCTCATGGCCGACGCCGACGTCGACGGCCAGCACATCACTACCCTGCTCCTCACCCTGCTCTTCCGGTACATGCGACCCCTTATCGATCTGGGCTACGTGTACCTCGCGCAGCCCCCGCTCTACCGCATCAAGTGGACAAACGCTGAGCACGAGTATGTGTACAGCGACGCTGAGCGAGATCAGCAGCTGCAGGCAGGTGCCTCAGCGGGCCGCCGCCTCCAGAAGGAGAGCGGTGTACAGCGCTACAAGGGCCTGGGCGAGATGAACCACGAGGAATTGTGGGACACGACGATGAACCCGGACACCCGCACGCTGTTGCAAGTGACCATGGACGATGCGGCCGTAGCCGACGAGGTTTTCTCCACCCTGATGGGCGAAGACGTCGAGGCACGCCGCAGCTTTATTCAGCAGAACGCGAAGGACGTGCGCTTCCTTGACATCTGAGAACAACACCCCAGAAGACGCAAACGAAGAGACCGACTTCGACTCGGGCTTGGTTGCGAACCACGGTCGTATCGACCAGGTTGAGCTGAACGTTGAGATGCAGCGTTCGTACCTCGATTACGCCATGAGTGTGATCGTGGGCCGTGCGCTGCCCGACGTGCGTGACGGGCTGAAGCCCGTGCACCGGCGCGTGATTTACACGATGTACGACGGGGGATACCGCCCGGACAAGGCGTTCTCGAAGTGCACCCGTGTGATCGGCGACGTGATGGGGCAGTTCCACCCGCACGGTGACACGGCGGTCTACGACTCGCTCGTGCGACTCGTGCAGCCATGGTCACTGCGGTACCCGCTCGCGCTTGGACAGGGAAACTTCGGTTCCCCCGGTAACGACGGCGCCGCTGCGCACCGTTACACCGAGACGAAAATGTCCCCGCTGGCCATGGAAATGGTACGCGACATTGACGAAGACACCGTCGATTTCCAGGACAACTATGACGGCCGAACTCAGGAGCCGACCGTGCTTACAGCGCGGTTCCCGAACCTCCTGGTGAATGGCTCGGTCGGTATTGCCGTAGGTATGGCGACGAACATTCCGCCGCACAACCTCCGGGAGGTTGCCGCTGGTGCAAAATGGCACCTCGAAAACCCTGATGCGAGCCGTGAAGAGCTGTTTGAGGCGCTCATGGAGCGTATTTCCGGCCCAGATTTCCCCACAGGGGCCCAGATCCTCGGCACGAGCGGCATTCGTGACGCGTACCGCACAGGTCGCGGATCGATCAAGATGCGCGCAGTCGTCACGATCGAGGAGATTCAGGGACGCACCTGCCTCGTCGTCACCGAGTTGCCCTATCAGGTGAACCCCGACAACCTGGCGATGAAGATTGCCGAACTGGTGAAGGACGGCAAAGTCCAGGGGATTGCGGATATCCGCGATGAGACGAGTGGCCGCACGGGCCAGCGTCTTGTCGTTGTGCTCAAGCGCGACGCCATTCCGAAGGTCGTGCTGAACAACCTGTACAAGCACACACAGCTGCAGGAAAACTTCGGCGCCAACATGCTTGCGATCGTTGACGGTGTGCCCCGCACGCTCGCCATCGACGGCTTCATCACGTACTGGGTGAAGCACCAGGTTGAGGTCATTGTGCGCCGCACGCAGTTCCGGCTGCAGAAGGCCGAAGCCGAGGCACATATTCAGCGTGGCTACCTCAAGGCGCTCGACGCGCTCGACGAGGTTATCGCCCTGATCAGGCGTTCTTCAACGGTCGAGGACGCTCGCGAGGGTCTTATGACCCTGCTCGACGTCGACCAGATTCAGGCAGACGCGATCCTCGCAATGCAGCTGCGACGACTCGCTGCGCTCGAGCGCCAGAAGATTCTGGATCTCGCAGCAAAGCTCGAAGCCCAGATCAAGGAGTACGAGGGGATCCTCGCATCGCCCGAACTCCAGCGCGGCATCATTATCGAAGAGCTGGACGAGGTCGTTGGCCGCTACGGCGACGATCGTCGCACCACGATCATGCACGGCTACGACGGCGACATGTCGATGGAAGACCTCATTCCCGAAGAGGAAATGGTCATCACCGTGACCCGCGGCGGCTACGTCAAGCGGACGCGAATCGACAACTACCGCTCACAGCATCGCGGAGGTAAGGGAGTGCGCGGGGCTCAGCTGCGCGCCGATGACATTGTCGAGCACTTCTTTGTCACTACGACACACCACTGGCTGCTGTTCTTCACGAACACCGGGCGCGTGTACCGGGCAAAAACCTACGAAGTTGCCGAGGGCGGCCGCGATGCGAAGGGCCAGCACCTCGCAAACCTTCTCGCGCTCGCGCCGGACGAGCAGGTCACACAGATCCTCGACATCAAGCAGTACGATGATGCGAGTTATCTGCTGCTCGCTACGCGTGACGGCCTCGTAAAGAAGACTCCGCTCACCGAGTACGACACGAACCGTACGGGTGGCATCATCGCGATCAAGCTGCGCGAGGGTGACGAGCTTGTACAGGCACTGATCGCCGGAGCCGAAGATGACATCCTGCTCATTTCGAGGCAGGGTATGTCGATCCGATTTACCGCCACTGATCAGGCACTTCGACCGATGGGCCGATCCACCAGTGGCGTGCGCGGCATGAACTTCCGCGAGGGCGATGCCCTGCTCGCAGCGTCACGCTTGAGCGACGATGAGGGCTATGTCTTCGTCGTCACTGAGGGCGGCTACGCGAAGCGCACTGCGGTGAATGAGTACCGCGTGCAGCAGCGCGGCGGCTACGGCATCAAGGTTGCCAAGCTCGATGAAAACCGTGGCGATCTCGCCGGCGGATTCATCGTCGACGAGGGCGACGAGGTTCTTGTTGTGCTTGCGAGCGGTAAGGTAGTTCGATCCGGTGTCGCAGAGGTGCCGGCGAAGGGACGAAACACCATGGGAGTGGTGTTCGCTCGCTTCCCAGAAGGGGATCGTATTATTGGGATCGCCCGAAACGCCGAACGCGGTATCGACGATGGGGACTCGGAGGAGTCCGACGCGGAGAACTCCGTAGACAAGGAAGACGTGAATGAGTAACACAGTCGCAGATAGGCTCGCGAAGAAGACCCGGAAGAAAGCTCCGGCGAAACAGGTTCGCCTGAAGCTCGTATACGTTGACTTCTGGTCGGCAGTGAAGTTCTCCTTCCTGGTGTCGATCTGTCTTGCGATTATTGGGATCGTTACGTCGATTCTCGTCTACGTCGTACTGCAGACAACCGGCGTATTCGGGCGAATCGATGCGCTCTTCATGGACATCGTCGGCGACGAGGCCAGCCTGATGAACTACATCGGCTTCCCGCAGGTCGCGTTCTTCTCGGTCGTTGTTGGCGTGCTCAACACCATCGTTGGAACTGCGCTCGGGGCAATTGCTTCGCTCATTTACAACCTGCTTGTGCGGGTGCTCGGAGGCTTCCAGCTAGGTTTTTCGAGCAATTAGGCTAGAAACTGGCATTTCGATTTCGTATTCTTCATCGGAACCGGTAATGTTATTTCTTGGTCAAGGGGCTATAGCTCAGGTGGTTAGAGCGCTTCACTGATAATGAAGAGGTCCCAGGTTCAAGTCCTGGTAGCCCCACTGGATTTCATGAAAATCGCCAAAGGCGATAGACTGAAAGCCATAACGGGTCCTTAACTCAGTTGGTAGAGTGCCTGCTTTGCAAGCAGGATGTCGGGAGTTCGATTCTCCCAGGATCCACAACAAAATACAGAAAAGCCCCGCGATGAGCGGGGCTTTTCTGCTTCACGCGGCCTGGTGCCTTGCGGCCTGGTGCCTTGCGGCCTGGTGCCTTGCGGCCTGGTGCCTTGCGGCCTGGTGCCTTGCGGCATGGTGCCTTGCGGGGGAGCCACCCCGGGCACCCTCACTGACCCTATTCATTCATTCCGACCCTTGCGAGGGCCGAAAACAGGTCGGAATAGATTAAACGGGGGCCATAGGGTGCAGGCGCGGCACCAATGCTGGGGCACTCACGGCACTCACGGCACTCACGGCAGTCAGCGCCCTCAGGGCACTCAGCGCCCACAGAGTGCCCCGAACGGGCCCGCTACGCCTCCCAGCGACGCAGCAGCGCGGCGAGTGCTTGGCCGCCGCCGATGCACATCGACACGATGGCGTGGTCGTGGCCGCGGCGCTGCAGATCCATCGCGGTTCGAAGCGTAAGAATCGCTCCCGTTGCCCCGACCGGGTGCCCGAGCGCGATGGCGCCGCCGTAGGGGTTGGTGCGTGCCGGGTCGAGGCCCGAATCGCGGATCACAGCGATCGCCTGCGAGGCGAAGGCCTCGTTCATTTCGGTGTGGCCGATATCGGCGGGGGTGAGACCGGTCTGCTCGAACAGCTTCGCGAGCGCAAGCGTGGGCGCGTAGCCCATGATCTCGGGCTCGATGCCGGCGGTCGTGACCGCTTCGATCGTCGCAAGCGCAGTCAGACCGCGCTCACGTACGTCGGATTCGCGCATGAGCACTACGGCGGCGGCGCCGTCGTTGATGCCGGAGGCGTTGCCAGCCGTCACAGACCCACCCTCCCGGAAGGCTGGGCGAAGCCCCGCGAGTACTTCCGCGGTCGTGTCGGGCTTGGGGTGCTCATCGACCGATACGGTGACAGGCTTTCGGCCGGAGGTGGTGACCGGCACGATCTCCTCGGCAAATACGGCCTGCGACTCGGGCAACGCTGCGCGTCGCTGGCTTTCGACGGCGAAGGCATCCTGCTCTTCGCGGCTCACCCCGTACCGCTCTGCGACGTTCTCGGCCGTCGTTCCCATGTGCTGCCCAGTAAACGGGTCGCTGAGCATTTGAAGGGTGCCGTCAACGAGCTTGCGGTCGCCCAGGCGGTCGTTAAAGCGCGCGTTGTAGTCGTAGAAGGGGAGCCTCGTCATGTTCTCGTCGCCGCCGGCAACAACGACGTCAACGCCGCCCCACAGCAGCTGCTGTGCGCCTGACCAGATCGCCTGAAGGCCTGAGCCGCACAACCGGTTCACGGTGAAGGCCGGCACGCGGGTGTGGAGGCCCGCGCCGAGGGCGACCCGCCTCGCGTTGTAGGCATCCGCGCCGATCTGTCCGATGTTGCCCATCACGACCTCGCCGACCTCTTCGGCGCCGATGCCGGCGCGCGTTAGCGCCTCGCGTACAGCGATGGCGCCGAGCTCGTGGGCTTCGGTGTCGCGAAATGCCTTGCCGAAGCTCCCAATGGGGGTGCGTGCTCCGGCAACGATGGCGATTCTCTCGGTGGTGTTCACGGCTGTGTGGCTCCTCGCGGACGTGTGCAGCTGATGCGCGAGAACTCAAGCGCGCCAGTGCGAGATCGATGGTGGCTCTAGCATTGCAGATCCTCAGCAAACTTGGCAGTGGCCAATACTGCACACGCTCCCTACTGTCGGAGGGGCAGTGGTTGTGTTTGAACGATCGTTCGTTTAGGCTCAAGGCATTCGCGGAGGACCCCATTCGGCCCCTCGCGTTTCACTTACGCAGGCCCGAAGGAGTGCCCAATATGACTGCTGTCCTACACCCACAGGATCCAGGCGAGCCGCGTCTGCTCACCCACTTCATCGGTGGGGCGCACGTTGCCGGCACCTCCGGCCGATTCGGCGATGTCTACGACCCGAGCGTTGGTCTGGTCCAGGCGCGCGTGCCGCTCGCGAGCACCGCTGAGGTTACTGCGGCGATCGACAACGCCGCTGCCGCGCAACTCGAGTGGGCGGCGCTCAATCCTCAGCGTCGCGCGCGCGTACTGCTCCGGTTCCTCGATCTCATCGCACGTGACACCCCCGAGCTTGCGAAGATGCTGTCGCGGGAGCACGGCAAGACGGTTCCCGACGCAATCGGGGACATCCAGCGAGGCGTCGAGGTCATCGAGTTCGCCGTCGGCGGGCCGCACCTGCTGAAGGGCGACTATTCCACGGGCGTTGGCACCGGCGTCGATGTGTATTCGATGCGGCAGCCGCTCGGTGTCGTCGCGGGCATCACACCGTTTAATTTCCCAGCGATGATTCCGCTGTGGAAGGCGGGCCCCGCGCTTGCAGCAGGCAACTCCTTCATTCTCAAGCCATCTGAGCGCGACCCCTCGGTGCCGCTGCGCATCGCTGAGCTCCTGCTCGAGGCGGGGCTGCCGCCAGGGGTGTTCAACGTGGTCAATGGTGACAAGGAAGCGGTCGACGCGCTGTTGCACGACGACCGCGTGCGCGCGATCGGGTTTGTCGGATCCACGCCTATCGCCCAGTACATCTACGAGACCGCCGCGATGCAGGGCAAGCGTGCCCAGTGCTTCGGCGGCGCGAAGAACCACATGATCGTCATGCCCGACGCTGACCTTGACCAGGTTGCCGACGCGCTGATCGGAGCCGGTTACGGCTCAGCGGGCGAGCGCTGCATGGCGATCTCGGTCGCGGTTCCCGTTGGTAAGGAAACCGCTGACGCACTCGCCGAGAAACTCACCGAACGCGTGAAGGAGCTCCGGATCGGGCCGGCGCTCGACGAGACCGCTGACTACGGCCCGCTCGTCTCTGCCGAGGCGAAGGCTCGGGTCGAACACTTCATTCAGGTCGGAATCGACGAGGGGGCCACGTTGCTCGCGGATGGGCGCGGCCACGTCGTGCCTGGCTACGAGAACGGTTTCTTCTTGGGGCCGACGCTGTTTGACCACGTCACCCCCAGCATGCAGATCTATCTCGAGGAGATTTTCGGCCCGGTACTCGTCATGACCCGAGCGGACACCTACGAGGAGGCGCTCGCGCTCGCGAGCGATCACGAGTACGGCAACGGCGTCGCGATCTTCACCCGCGACGGCGACACCGCGCGCGATTTCACGGCCCGGGTCAACGTGGGCATGGTCGGCGTGAACGTGCCGATCCCCGTTCCCATCGCGTACCACACCTTCGGTGGCTGGAAGCGCTCGGGCTTTGGCGACCTGAACCAGCACGGGCCAGATGCGTTCCGCTTCTACACGAAGACCAAGACGGTCACGAGCCGTTGGCCATCAGGCACGAAAGAGGGAGCGAGCTTCGTTATCCCGACGATGGAGTAGCACGCATGAACGATACAGCTAGCCAGGAGCGCGGCGAACTCGTCGCGATCGTCCGAGACTTTGCGGCGTCAGAGCTCGCACCCTTTGCCGCAGAGCGCGATGCGGGGAGGATATTCCCCGTCGAGACCCTCGCTGCGGCCGGCGAATTGGGCTTGGGCGGGATCTACGTCGGAGAAGAATACGGGTCAGGGCTGTCGCGGCTCGACGCTGTCGCGATCTTCGAGGAGCTCGCCAAGGGTGACACGGCAATCGCCGCGTACATCTCGATCCACAACATGACGGCGTGGATGATCGACACCTATGGCAGCGATGAGCAGCGGGCGCGTTGGCTGCCAGAGATGACCGCGATGCGGGATCTGGGAGCCTACTGTCTCACTGAGCCCGGTGCCGGATCTGACGCGGCGGCGATCACCACGAGCGCCCGCCGCGACGGCGACGAGTATGTGATCAACGGAACCAAGCAGTTCATCTCGGGTGCGGGTGCGGCTGCCGTGTACATCGTGATGGTGCGCACGGGTGCAGCAGGCGCCGGCGGCATTAGCGCCGTGGTGGTCGAGAAAGACACTCCTGGGCTGAGCTTCGGCCCGAATGAGCACAAGATGGGCTGGAACGCACAGCCGACGCGCCAGGTCGTTTTCGAGGATGTTCGCGTGCCCGTCGGGAATCTCCTCAGCGAGGAGGGCCAGGGTTTCCGCATCGCGATGCACGGCCTGAACGGTGGACGCGTGAATATGGGCGCGTGCTCGCTGGGCGGGGCGCAGTGGGCCATGGAGCGAGCGACCGCCTATGTGCAGGAGCGGCACGCGTTTGGCGCGCCGCTCGCCGCGAACCAGTCGATCGTGTTTACGCTCGCCGATATCGAGACTGAGCTGCAGGCCGCGCGTGCGCTGCTCGAACGGGCAGCGGCAAAAATGGACGCCGGAGCACCGGACACTGCGGTTGCGTGTGCGCTCGCGAAGCGATTCGCCACGGACGCTGCGTTTACCGCCGCGAATCAGGCCCTGCAGCTTCACGGCGGCTACGGCTACCTCCATGAGTATGGGCTTGAGCGCGTGGTCCGAGACCTCCGTGTGCACCAGATTCTCGAGGGAACCAATGAGATCATGCGCACGATCGTCGGGCGTGACCTGCTGCAGGGTGCCAAGCGCGAACGCTAACACCCAGAACTGCCGCACCAAACGAAGGAGTAGAGCATGACCACGATCGCGTTCATTGGCCTCGGACACATGGGGCGCCCTATGGCGGTGAATCTTGCGCGCGCCGGCTTCACGGTGCGAGGCTTCGACCTCGTGCCTGAGCTGTGCGAGGCTGCGCGTGCGGCGGGGGTGCCGATAGCGGCCTCCGCGGCAGCGGCGGCGGCCGAGGCTGAGATCGTAATCACGATGCTGCCGGCTGGCAAGCACGTGCTCGCCCTCTACGAGGGAGCCGACGGCTCAGGGTTGTTAGCGGCGGCAGCGCCTGGCACCCTCTTCCTTGACTGCTCGACAATCGCCGTCGATGAGGCGCGCAGCGCAGCGCAGCTCGCGGTGGCAGCTGGGCATCGTGCGCTTGATGCCCCGGTTTCGGGAGGCGTCGTCGGCGCCGAGAATGGCACCCTCGCGTTCATGGTCGGCGGCGAGGCAACAGACTTCGACGCTGCGCTGCACGCGCTCGAAGCAATGGGCGGCCGGATTGTGCACTGCGGTGGCGCAGGGCTTGGGCAGGCAGCAAAGGTGTGCAACAACATGATCCTGGGGGTCACCCAAATTGCCGTCGCCGAGGCATTCGTGCTCGGCGAGCGCCTCGGCCTCTCCCACCAGGCGCTCTTTGACGTCGCCAGCAACGCCTCGGGGCAGTGCTGGGCACTCACGACAAACTGCCCGGTGCCGGGCCCCGTGCCCACGAGCCCCGCGAACAACGCTTACGAGCCGGGCTTCGCGGGTGCGCTCATGGCGAAGGATCTTGGCCTTGCCGAGCAGATGATCGCACTCACCGGGGTTGATGCGCAGCTGGGGCTGCTCGCGCAGCGCCGCTACGCGGAGTACGCGGCGGGCGAGGGTGCGCAGCGCGACTTCTCAGGCATCATCAACACCATTCGCGAGGACAGCGCCGCCCAGTAGCCGGTGGCGGTGCCGCCTAGCCTCGTTCGGTGCGCGCGTAGAGCCGGGTCGCGAGCGCGACGAGTGCCTCGATCCCCGTGGGCGCTTCGTCGCGCCACCACACGAGGCGTACCGCGATCCGCGGGGCATCGGTGATGGGGATAAACCTGATGCCGCTGCGGGCGTGATGCACGGCCGTTGCCTCCGCTGATACTCCAACGGCCTCTCCGGTGGAGAGCGTATTCAGCCAGTCCTCGGTGTCGGCGACGGCGATAAAATCCGCGGGGGCCGGGCCGCCGTCCCAGAGCTCCCGCTTCGTCGTGCCCGAGCGGGGTTCGGCAGCGACCGTACGCCCGGCGAACTCGCGCATTCGGAGCGTACGACGCCTTGCCCAGAGCGCGTCGTCTGCTGAGAACACGGCGTACCGTCGCTCGAGGCCGATGACAGCGCTTGAGAACCGCGCGGCATCGGGAGGGCTGCGCATGATGGCGACGTCGCAGCGCCCCTCAGCGAGCCCGGAGGTTTGGGTGCCGTGCTGTTCGAAGTGCAGCTCGATGTCGGGGTGCTCTTCGCGCCAAGCTCGCAGTAGCGCGGTGGTGTGGGAGCCCAGCGCAGACCAGGCGTATCCGAGTCGTAACCGGTCGTGCTCGCGTTCGGCGAGGGTATTTACGGTGTCCACCTGGGCGAGTAACCGGCGGGCCTGGGGGAGTAGCGCCTCTCCGAACGCCGTGGGCTCGCAGCCGTGGCGGCCGCGCCGGAGAACACGCTGCCCCAGAGCACGTTCGAGGCTCGCTATGGAGCGCGACGCGGAGGCCTGCGAGACATGGAGTTCAAGAGCAGCATCGGTGATGGTGCCGAGCGTGGCGGCGGCCACGAAACACCGCATTTCCCGAAGCGACCATTCCATACCTAAATCGTATGGAAGGCGCGTCACTTGCACAATACGAATCCCAGATTTGGTCTTAGGGTGGAGCCGTGACCACCCAGAGCATCCCCACGCAGCCCGCCATAGCGGGAGCGCCGGCGCGCGCCTCGTTCGGCCGCGGAGTGGGGCTCACCCAGGTCGCATCGCTCGGTAACCAGCTCGGAGCGGCCACGGGCGCGCTCGCGTTCCCAGCCATCGGCCCGATCGGAGTTGTCGCGGTGCGCCAGCTCGTGGCGGCCGCGGTGCTCGTGCCGCTCGGGCGACCGAAGTTCCGCACGCTCCGCCGCGCGGACTGGATCATGGTCACGGCGCTCGCGCTCGTCTTCAGCATCATGAACACGACGGTCTACATCGCGATCGACCGCCTCGGGCTTGGCCTCGCTATCACGCTCGAATTCCTGGGGCCGCTCGCGCTCGTGATCCTCAGCGCGCGTCGACTGGTCGATCTCGTCGGCGGGCTGCTCGCCGTGGTCGGAGTCGTGGTGCTCGTGAACCCCGGCCCGACGTCAGACCTGCTCGGGGTAGCGATCGGCCTCGTCTCTGCGGGGGCCTGGGCGGCGTACATCCTGCTGAACCGACGCATCGGCCAGCGGTTGCCCGGCGTGCAAGGCACGGCGATTGCGAGCCTCATCTCGGGCGTCATCTGGATCCCGATCTCTCTCGCCTGGTTCGCGCAGCACCCGCCGCCCCTCTGGGCGCTTGGCCTCGCAGTGCTCTGCGGGCTTGCCTCGTCCGTCTTGCCGTTCTCCATCGACATCATCGCCCTCCGGCTGCTCCCGCAGGGCCTATTCAGCACGCTGCAGAGTATGCACCCGGTCTGGGCAGCCCTCGTGGGGCTCATCATCCTGGGCCAGCAGCTTGCGCTGAACGAGATCCTCGGAATCGCCCTCGTGGTCCTGAGTAACGTGCTCGTGACCTCGACGACCGCGGTGCGCTCGAGGCGGTGAGTGGCCCGTTACGACCTGGCGTATTCCGTGCCAAAGTCGCCGCGCGCTCATAGACTAGCTGCATGATGCAGTGGGGGCCCGATGTGCTTGGGGACGGCTTCGAATGCCTGACATTCGAACTCGGAGCCGACGACGACCCGGGCTTCGGGGATCCCTCTGCCGAGCAAGCCGAGGGCCCGTTGCACGCCAGGCAGCTCGTCGCGACGCTCGTGCGCTCGCTGCCCAGTTCGCGCTCGCTCTGGGAGCGCATCTCTGGGAGAGACCGCGACTTCGAAGACGTCGACGTGCTGTACGTGCACGGCTGGTCCGACTACTTCTTTCAGACCGACCTCGCCAAATTCTGGACCGATCGGGGCGCCAGGTTCTTTGCGCTCGATCTCAGGCGGTACGGCAGAAGCCTCCGGCCGGGGCAGACCCCCGGATACATCGGGGACCTCGGCGAGTACGACGACGAGATCGAGTTCGCGCTTGCCGAGATGCGCGCCTCCGCACCCGCAAGCAAGACCGAGCGCAAGCTTGTGCTGCTCGGGCATTCCACTGGCGGCCTCGTGCTCTGTCTTTGGGCGAACCGCAACCCGGGAGTTGCTGATGCGCTCGTGCTGAACAGTCCGTGGCTTGAGCTGCAGCTGTCGTCACGCGGGCGCCAGGTCATCGCCCCAATTGTGAACCTGGGGGCACGATACAGCCCACTCGAGGGCATTCCGCAACTTGATTACGGTTTCTATGCGCGCGCGCTGCAGGAGGTCGGGCCGAAGGCCGACGTCGCGCGCATTAACACCGAGTGGAAGCCTGAGAAGAGCCATCCGGTGCACAATGGCTGGCTGCGTGCGATCCTCGCCGGCCACGACCTCGTCTACCGCGGCCTCCACATCGACGTGCCCGTGTGCGTGCTGCTCTCACAACGCTCGGCGTTGCCGGCGCGCTGGAGCGACGAGCTCACACGCGCAGATTCGGTGCTCGACGTCGACGATATTTCACGGGCCGCACTCCGCCTGGGCCCCTCGGTGACGCTGGAACGCATCGACGGTGCCCTGCACGACATCTTCATGTCTGCCCCCGAGCCGCGTGCAGACGCGTATGCGCGGCTCGAGCGCTGGAGCCGGGGGTGGCGCAGGGCGCTCGACTGAGCTGCGCGGTAGGCTCACTGTATGGATCTACGGGTAGCCGCATACGCGGTCATTGAGCGCCGCGGCAAGATCCTGCTCACTCACTGGCGACGCGGGCACCTGCACGGCTGGACGCTCCCCGGAGGCGGGCTTGATGCCGGCGAGGATCCGAAGGACGCGGTCGTTCGTGAGGTGCTCGAGGAAACCGGGCTGAACGCGCGCGTCGGCAGGCTGCTCGGGGTGGATTCTCGCGTGATGGTGCGCGAAGAAGTACCCGAGGGGAGCGACCCCGAACTGCACACTATTCGGATCGTCTACCGGGCAACCGTGCAAGATGGTCCGCTGCAGCACGAGATCGACGGTTCTTCCGACGAGGCGCGCTGGGTGTCACTCAAGGACGTGGGTTCGCTGAAGACGCTGTCGCTCGTGCAGACCGGGCTGCGCCTGGCCGGAATTTCACGGCGGGGCGGCGGATCGGGGCGGGGCGGCCAGGGGCGTTCCGGCGGCGGCAAGGGCTCTGGCGCGGCAAAATCGGGCAGCGCGAAATCTGGCGGCGCACCGAAACGTGAGGCGCCAAAGCGTGAGGCCCCGAGACGCGAGACGCCGAAGGGCGATGACTCGCAGGGCGGCGCAACGCCGGGCGGCGGCACGCCAAAGGCTAGCGCCGCGCGCTCAAGCTCTGGTCGCTCAAGGTCTCGCGGCGCTAGCCGTTCCGGGACAAAGCCCGGAGACGCTTAGCCTTCTGGCGCGACCCAGAGTTCGTCGTCGGTGCGGAACGCCTGCCACAGGGCGTAGCCAACGCCGACAGCGGCGACGGCACCGAGGGTGATGGCGATGATGCCACCGACGTTGCGCTTCTTCTTCACAGGCTCGAGGTACCCGGTGCGCACACCGAAGTCGCGCACCTGAGCGGCAGCCTTCGGGTTCTCGATCTCATCGAGCGTGCGGATCGTCGACGCGAGAGCGCTCGCAACGGCGGGCGCGGTTGCCCGCTTCACCGTGCGTGCGGCATTGCGGGCCGAGGCGACGCCACGATCCACCACTGGACGCACACGGTCGACGGCCTGATCCACGCGGGGAGCGACGTGCTCGTCGCTCAGCAGCCTGGCCTGGTGTCCGGCGTCCTTGATTACCGCGCCTGCATTTCCGAGCACAAACAACTGCTGATCCAGCAGTTCCTGAGCGTCAGAGCGCAGGCCACGGAGCTCGCGACGCCGCTTGCGTGAGAGTTTCATTCGGATCCTCCTTCAAGTAGCACGGGACGCGCCCACTTGGCTTCCCACGCTACACCGTACACTTATGACATGACCATTCACACCGCAGTAGCGACCATCCACACCAACCACGGCGACATCGTTATCAACCTCTTTGGTGACCATGCCCCGAAGACGGTGAAGAACTTCGTTGACCTCGCAGAGAAGGGATTCTACGACGGTGTGATCTTCCACCGCATCATCCCGAACTTCATGATTCAGGGTGGCGACCCCACCGGCACCGGCACCGGCGGCCCCGGCTACAACTTCGACGATGAGATCCACCCGGAGCTCACCTTCAACGCTCCCTACCAGCTCGCTATGGCAAACGCTGGCAAGCGCCCGGACATGACCGGTCGCATGGCTGGCACGAACGGCTCGCAGTTCTTCATCACCACGATCGCTCCGGACTGGCTCAACGGCAAGCACACCATCTTCGGTGAGGTTGCAAACGACGAGTCGAAGGCCGTCGTTGACATCATCTCTGCAGTGCAGACCGGCGCAGCTGATCGCCCCGTCGAAGACGTCGTGATGACTGGCGTCGACATCGTTACGGTCTAACCTTGGTGTCGAGTGGCCCGAGCTTTGGGGAGCGGGCAGAGTATGGCGAGAGCGATGTCTGCTACCGCCACCCCGGGCGACAGAGTTTCACGCTGTGCCAGCGCTGCGGGCGAACTATCTGTGCGGAATGCCAGATTGAGTCGCCCGTCGGTGTGCTGTGCCGAGACTGTGTGAAGCAGACGAGCAAGGGCCCCAAGGGGGCCGCGCGCGTAGGTCGCTCAGCTCGGGTCGCTGGCCGGCGCCTCGCCGCGCTGGATTACCCGGTGACGATGTCGATCATCGCGATCAACGTCGTCGTGTTTGTGCTGCAGCTGCTGAGCCGGCACTTTGGCTCTGACGGGGTCACCACCTCGCTCTGGTACGTGCCAAGCTACTCGCTCGCAGACGGCGTCCACCAGGTCGGCCCGGGCGTGCTGCCCGGCTACCCGGACGGCGCCTATCTCAACGCCGAGTTCCAGCCGTGGCGCATGCTCACGGTGATGTTCACGCACTCGGTGGGGTTCTTGCCACACATTCTGTTCAACATGCTTGCCCTGTATATGTTTGGGCGCAATCTTGAACAGATGATCGGTAAGTGGCGCTTCTTGGTGCTGTACATCTTCGCCGGCATTGGCGGTTCGCTGGGCGTCATGCTCTGGGGCTACGCAGATACGACGGGCCTCTTCACGCCGACGGTTGGCGCCTCGGGCGCGATCTTCGGTGTGCTCGCGGCAACCGTCGTCGCGTTCCGGTCGATGAACGTCAACGTCTCATCGCTCCTGGTGTTGCTCGCCATTAACTTCGGCATTGGCTTCATGCCCGGAGCGAACATCTCGTGGCAAGCGCATCTCGGCGGCATGATCGTCGGCGCACTCGCAATGTGGATCATCGTGCAGACCCGTGGACCACGCCTGAAGACACGACAGATCATCGGGCTCACCGTGCTCGGTGTGCTCCTCATCGTGCTCTCCTGCGCCTTCCTGGTGATGTCCCCGCTCTAGCGCGAGTACCCGGTGGCGGAGCCTGTGGGCTCTGACTGTGAGGCGGCAGCACAAATGGCGCGGGTGGCGATTGCCACCCGCGCCATTTGTGTATGCTGCGTCGCTGCGCTGCGTTTCTGCTCAACGGCACGGCCAAAATTGCGCAGTCAAGCCGCCTCACGACACCGAAAACCAAGGTGTCTGCCTGTGAAAAGTTATCCACAGGGTTGTGCACACCTGGGGAGAGTTACACCGGTGTAGTTCGCCTCTGCCTGTGGATTACTTCCACCACGGCGTCATCAGGAACCCGATGAGCACGAACCCGAAGCCGACGAAGATGTTCGCCTGACCCAACTGCGGGATCGGGAGCTGCAGGTTCGAGCTCGTGATGTAGAACAGGACAATCCAAACGAGTCCGAGGAGCATGAAGCCAAACATCACCGGCTTGAACCACACCGGGTTGGGTGCGTCCTTCCGGGCGGCTTCCTTCTGCTCGCGTCGTGCCGCGACTTCTGCCGCGTTGCGCTTGCTCACTTCTTTTCCAGCTGCTGCCATGCTCACAGTCTACCTAGTTCGTAGCCCGTGCCCAGTGTGATCGTCCTAGAATGGCTACAAATGAACGATGCATCCTCACCCCGCCGCCGTCGGCGCCGTGCGCGACTGAGTCCACTCACTGTTCTGGGTGAGCTACTCATCGTCGGCGGCCTCGCCGTGTTCGGGTATATCGTGTGGCAGCCCTGGCACACAGGCTTCGTTGTTACCGGCAAGCAGGTCGAGCTCACGCAGACTGACTCTGCCGCATGGGATGCGCAGGCAGCCGAGCGCCCTCCCTTTGACGGAACGGTGCCGGTGCCCGAGCGCCCCGCGATCGGTGAGGTCTTCGGTACGCTCCACGTGCCCGCCTTCGGCACCACGTTTGCCAACCGCGTTGGCGAGGGCACGGGCTGGTGGGAGACGCTGAACTACGACGACAAGGGCATCGGCAGATACCCAGATAGTGCGATGCCTGGCGAGGCCGGAAACTTCGCGATCGCAGCGCACCGCTCCGGCGGGTACATCACCCCGTTCAAGGAGGTCATGAATCTCCGCGTGGGCGATCCCCTGTTCTTCGAGACGGCAGACGGCTGGTACACCTACCGCTTCCGCTCGCTCGAGTATGTTTGGCCGACCGAGGGCGAAGTGCTCAACTCGTTCCCCCGCATGGAGGGGATACTCCCGACCGACCAGGTGCTCACGCTCACCACGTGCCACCCGAAGAACTGGGGAACCGACGAACGCGCGATCGCGTACGCGCTCTTCGAAGACTTCCAACCACGCTCCGACGGCCCGCCCGCGGAGCTCATCGAACTGAATCCGGCGATTACGGGGGGTCAGGCCTAGTGTTCTCTCTCATTTGGAGATTCTTCCCGGGCCCCGCATGGTTCCGGGTGATTGTGCTGCTCGCAGCCGCTGTCGCGCTTGTCTGGGCGCTCATCACCTACGTCTATCCATGGGTACTTGAGGTGCTCCCCGAGCAGGAATCGACGGTGGGATCATGACCCGGGTCTTAGTCATCGACAACTACGACAGCTTTGTCTACACGCTGAACGGCTATCTGCAGCAGCTCGGTGCCGAAACACGCGTGATTCGCAACGACGCGGTCACGGCCGGTGAACTCGAGCAGCTCGTGCGGGAGTTCGACGCTGTGCTCATTTCGCCCGGGCCCGGCACGCCAGCAGACGCGGGACTCTCAATCGCCATGGTGGGAATTGCGCTCAGGCAGGGTGTTCCACTGCTCGGCGTCTGCCTCGGTCACCAGGCAATCGCTGAGGCCCTGGGGGCAACGGTCACCCACGCGCCCGAGCTGATGCACGGGAAGATCTCGCGTGTGCGCCACTCTGACGATGTGTTCTTCGCCGGCGTGGCCCAGGACTTCGCCGCGACGCGGTACCACTCACTTGCGGTGGTGCGCAGCACCATCCCTGAGAGCCTCGTCGTCACGGCGGAGACCGATAGCGGGATCGTCATGGCGTTGAAGCACCGCGAGCTCCCCATCTTCGGCGTGCAGTACCACCCAGAGTCGGTGCTCACCGAGGGCGGCTACCGGCAGCTCGGCAACTGGCTGCGGGTCGCGGGTCTCGAAAACGCAGCGGAGATCGCCGCAACGCTGTCGCCGCTCATCACGACCGACTCGTAGCGGTGACCTGCGGTGTCGCGGCACCGCAGCTCACCGCAGCACGGCGGGCTCGCTAGCCGGTGCAGAAACTGATCCAGAGCTGCGAGCCCTGGGGGTTCGGCCCAACCAGCGACTGGCTGGTCACGAGGTGTTGCTCGTTATAGACACAGCCCGTTGCAGACACGAGCTGCGCGTCAATCTTGAGATCAAGACCGAGGCCGCTGAGCGCGTTCTGCGCCATGTCGAGGGGCTGGTTGAGAACATCGGGGATGTCGACCTTGCCGGTTGCCACCGTGAGGGTGACCGACTCGCCCGGCGCGATCTTGGAGCCAGCCTCGGGCGAGATTCCAAGCACGCGACCGTCGGGCGCTACCGGGTCGTCTTTCGAGTTCACCTTGCCGACGGAGAGGCCGAGCTCTTCGAGCGCCTCCGTGTAGGCGTTCTGTGACTTCCCGGCAAACTCAGGGACAATCACCGGCGCGGGGCCGGTAGAAATGTACAGCGTGACCTCGTCACCGACGGCCACGCTGGTGCCGGCCTCGGGGTCAGAGGAGATGACGTGGTCATTCTCCACCTTGCCATCGGTCTGTTCGACCTGGATCGCGGTGAGGTCGAGCTCATCGAGGGTCTTCAGCGCCTCAGCACGGGTCGTGTTCTCAAAGTCGGGAACCTCGCGGGTGCCCGAAGGTGAAATCTCTTGCGGCACCATGTTCATGAGCCAGAAGACCACGGCAATGACGATCGCCGCAATTGTCAGAATCGCCGCCCAGGTCCACATGACTGGTGGACGGCTCTGAGTGCGACTGCCGCCGCCCTCTGCGAGCTGGCGGAGGGCGAGGTCGGACTCTGAGACCTCTTCGCCGGCCGAGAACAAGACGGTGTTCTGCGCTTCGTAGCGGGGCAGATCTGGCATCGTGCCGCTCGCCGCAACGCCGAGGGCGTCACGGAATTCAGCGGCGGTCTGAAACCTGCGTGCGCGGTCCTTCCCGAGCCCGTAGAGCACGACCCTGTCGAGCTCAGGCGAAACCTCGGGGTTGCGCTCGCTCGGTGGCTGCGGGCGCTCGCTCACATGCTGGTACGCGACCGCAACCGCGGTGTCCCCGCGGAACGGCACGTCGCGTGCGAGGAGTTCGTAGAGCAGCACCGCTGTCGAGTACAGGTCGGTACGCGCGTCGACGGTCTCGCCCTTGGCCTGCTCCGGTGAGAAGTACGCGGCGGTGCCGAGGATGGCGGTGGTCTGCTGCAGGGTGGAGGAGGTTTCGGAGACCGCGCGGGCGATTCCGAAGTCCATGACCTTCACCTGGCCAGACTTGGTGATCATGATGTTCGCGGGCTTGATGTCGCGGTGCACAACTCCTGCGCGGTGCGAGTACTCAAGCGCGGTGAGCACTGAGGCGACGATTCGCGCGGCCTCGGCCTGCGAAAGCTCGTTTTCCTCGATGAACTGTCGCAGGTTGGTGCCCTCGACGTACTCCATCACGATGAACGGGAGTCGCTTTGCGCCCTCTGCGGTCTGGATGAGGTCGTCTCCGGCATCGAAGACCCGCACGATCGTCGGGTGCGCCATGCGGGAGGCAGACTGGGCCTCCTGGCGGAAACGCGCGCGAAACTGCTCGTCGCCCGAAAGCTCGGACTTCATCACCTTGATCGCGACCTGGCGGCCAAGCTTGATATCGGTTCCGCGGTACACGGTGGCCATGCCGCCCTGACCAATGAACTCGCCAATGGCGTATCGACCGCCAAGCACTCGCGAGTTCGACTCGCCAGTGGCTTCCGACATGTTCACCTCTTCCGCACCTACCGACACAACTGTCACAAAGTCTATTGCCTAGGCCCCTGACCAAAGGCTCACATGACTAGCTTTCTTCTTCTTCCACGGGAGCTTGTGGCTGAATCGTGATGCTGACGGGTGCAGATACCTCGGAATCCCGCGTTTGCTGCGGTGCTTCACACCGGTAGCTGTAGGTCACGTCGAGCTTGCCCTCGGCCGTTGCCTTCAGCGTCACGCCGCTCGCACTCGCGTTCGTCGTGAGCTGCGCGAGCGAGGAATCGCTGAGCTGCACCTCGAAGGCGCCGATGGTCATACCGGCCGGGCACTGCCCGTGGAAGCCCTGGAGCACGATTGGGTCGCCCACCTTCACCGTCGCGTTCGACGCTGTGGGCGCTGACGGTGCCGCAGCCGACCCGTAGGCGACGTTCACGGTGAGTGTGACGAGCTCGTTGAACTCGGCCTTCCCCGACGGGGAGACGGCGGACACGAGGCCGACCTGATCGTCTGGAACGGCGGAGCCGTCCTTCGGAGTGATGTTCGAGAAACCGAGACCATTCAGGTATGCCACTGCTTCGTCGAAGCTGCGGCCGACGACCTGGCCCTCTTCAATCGTCGCGGTGGTGACTGGCGGTGGTGGCGTCGGCTTTTCAGTCGAAGGCTTCGTCGTGCTCGGCTTCGGCTTCGGGGGTGTCGTCGCGGTCTCGACGGGTGCCTTGTCGTTGTTGCTGAGCAGAGCGAACGCGGTGCCGCCGCCGATGAGCAGCAGCAGCGCGAGGAGAGTGATCAGCGGCCACTTCCAGCGGTTTCGCTTCTTCTCGTCCTCGGGGGGCAGCGCGTCATCGGCGCCGTCACCCGGTGCGGTCACGGCGGGCGCCGTCGCCACGGTGCGCGGGAGCGCGGTGGTGGCGGCATCTGAGCCCGGCGTTTGCGGCATGACGACCGTCGCGGTCGGATCGGCTGCTTCACCCCGCACCTGCGGGACGTAGCTCGCGGCAAGTTCGACGTTGCCGCGGTGCAGCGCCGCTGCTGCCTGCGCAAGCTTCACAGCCGATTCAGGCCGGCCAGCGGCATCCTTCGAGAGGCACGACATGACGAGGTTGCGCACTGCCTCCGGCACGTCGGCCGGAAGCTCGGGCGGGGAATCGTTGATCTGCGCCATCGCGATCGCGACCTGCGACTCACCGGTGAACGGACGCTTGCCTGCAAGGCACTCGTAGGCAACGATTCCGAGCGAGTAGATGTCGGTCGACGGCGTCGCCGCATGACCGCTCGCCTGCTCAGGCGCGAGGTACTGGACGGTGCCCATAACCTGCCCGGTGGCGGTGAGCGGAACCTGGTCGGCAATGCGCGCGATGCCGAAGTCGGTGATCTTCACGCGACCCTCGGGGGTGATGAGGAGGTTGCCCGGCTTGATGTCGCGGTGCACGAGACCCGCGTCGTGTGCCGCCTGCAGCGAGGTCGCGGTCTGCGCGACAATGCCGAGCACGCGGTTTGCCGGAAGCCGGCCCTCGCGGTCGACAATCGCTGACAGCGGCTCTCCGGGCACGAGCTCCATCACGATGTAGGCAGAGCCCTGCTCTTCGCCGTAATCAAAGACGTTGGCAATGCCCTCATGGTTCACGAGCGCTGCGTGCCGAGCCTCGGCTCGGAACCGCTCGAGGAAGCCCGGGTCGCCCATGTACTCGTCTTTGAGGATCTTGATGGCGACGGTGCGACCGATAATGCTGTCGCTCGCCTTCCAGACCTCACCCATGCCGCCGACGGCGATGCGGGAGCTCAGCTCGTAGCGCCCGCCGAATGTGATCCCTGCTGCTGGTCTCATCCGTTCAACACCGCTTCCATGACTCGTTTTCCTACAACTGTAGGGAGGTCGTACGACCCGCCCTGAAAATCAAAATTTGATCCGCCCCCGTTGGCGATGACGACAGCGACGGACACCTTCGGATCGTCAACTGGCGCAAAGCCTGTATACCAAAGCGTATAGGGAAGATCATTCCCGTTGGCGTCAAGACCGGTTTGTGCCGTTCCGGTCTTTCCTGCGACACGGACCCCGTCGATCGCCGAGAGGCGTGCGAAGCCAGTTGGGTCGGACACGCCCTTCTCCATCATCCCAGCAACGGCCTCAGCGGTCTTCGCCGAAATGGGCTCATTCATAAGCTCCGGCTTGACCTCCTGCTCGACTCGCAGATCCGGGGTAATGACGCGGTCCACCAGTTGCGGTGACATCAGCTTGCCGCCGTTTGCGATTGCCGCCGACACCATGGCGACCTGCAGCGGGGTGGTGCGGACGTCGAGCTGACCGATTGATGACATCGCGACCTGCGCCTTATCGAGTGGCGCCGGGGCGACGCTCGGGGTGACCTCCACTGGAATCCCAAGATCCTGCTCGAAGCCGAACGCGCGCGCCATCTTCGGTACGGCGTCGTCATCCATCCCCATCGCCATCTCAGCGATCGGGATGTTGCAGGAGTAGATAATCGAGGTCTCCAGCGTTGCCTTGGCCCCCGACCCACAGGTCTGCTTGTCAGAGTTTCGCATGACCGTGCTCGACTGCGGCAGGGTCATGCTCGCGGGGTTATCGAACTCGGTGGTGGGCGTTGCTGCCCCACTCTCGATAGCGGCAGACGCGGTCACGAGCTTGTAGACCGACCCCGGGTGGTAGAGGTCGCCTCCGATAGCCCGGTTCACGAGCGGCTGCATCTCCTCGGCACCGAGCGCCTCGTAGTTCGCGATGATCTCGCTGTCGTCGTTCGAGGAGAGCAGGTTTGGATCGTAGCTTGGGGTCGATACGAGCGCGAGGATCCTGCCGGTCTTGGGCTCGATCGCGACGACCGCGCCCTCGAAGGCGAACTCCTGCATCGCGTCGTACGCGGCCTGCTGAACGGAGGCGTCAATCGTCGTATCGATCGAGCTGCCCTGCGGCTTCACGCCGTTGATGGTGTTCATGATCCGCGTGAAGAACTGCGCGTCGGCGCTGCCAGACAGCTCCTTGTTCATCGCCGATTCGAGCCCGGTCATGCCCTGCTGGCGCGAGTAGTACCCGGTGACTGGTGCGTAGAGTGCCCCGGGGTCGTAGCTGCGCAGGTAGCGGAAGGTGTCGTTAGTCGGTGTGGAGAAGGCGATCGGGTCGCCGCCCACGAGGATCGAGCCACGCTCGACCTTGTAGCCGTTCTTGATGGTGCGCTGGTTGAGCGGGTTCGCGCGCAACTCGTCAGCGCTCACGAACTGGATCATCGTGACCGAGAAGAACAGCAGTAGGAACATCGCGAACACCGTGCGTGACAGGAACTTCAGTTGTTTGTTCATGAGCGGATCACCAACTTCGGACGGTTGCGCACCGAGTTCGACAGCAAGAGCAGGAGCACGACGATGATCCAGTTCGAGACCAGCGACGAGCCACCCGCGGCGAGGAACGGCGCGGTGAGGCCAGTGAGCGGGATCACCCGCGTGACGCCACCGACCACGACGAACACCTGCAGTGCGATTGCGAATCCGAGGCCCGACGCGAGCAGCTTGCCGAAGTCGTCCTGCCCGGCGAAGCCGATGCGCAGTGCGCGCCCCACGAGCAGCAGGTAGGCCGCAAGAACCACGAACAGGCCGATGAGGCCCAGCTCCTCACCGATGCTCGGGAAAATGTAGTCACTCTGGGCGACCGGGGTGTCTTGCGGGTAGCCCTGGCCGAGGCCAGTGCCCGTCATGCCGCCGTTCGCCATTCCGAAGAGCCCCTGCACCATTTGCTGCCCCGTATCGAAGGGGTCAGCGAACGGATCGAGCCAGTTCGCGAAGCGGCGCTGCACGTACGACAGCGTCTGGCTCGCGGCGATCCCGCCGACGAGGAACAGCCCGACACCGAGGATGACCCAGCCGATGCGGCCGGTCGCGAGATACAGCATCGACAGGAACAGCCCGAAGTAGAGCAGCGAGGTGCCGAGATCGCGCTGGAAGACGAGCACCGCCATTGCCACGAGCCAGAAGGCGAGCAGCGGGCCGAGGTCGCGGCCTCGCGGGAATCGGATCCCCATGAACTTCTTGCCCACCATCGACAACGCGTCGCGGTTGCGCACGAGATAGCCGGCGAAGAAGATCGCCAGGAAGATCTTTGCAATCTCACCGGGCTGGAACGAGAAGCTGCCGAGCTTGATCCAGACCCGTGCGCCCCACTCCTCGTGCCCGATGAACGGCAGCATCGGCAGCAGCAGCAACACAAGTGCGCCGAGCCCGAAGAGGTACGTGTAGCGGTACAGCACGAGGTGGTTCTTC
Organism: Leucobacter sp. BZR 635; assembly: GCF_048061935.2. Lineage (NCBI taxonomy): Bacteria > Bacillati > Actinomycetota > Actinomycetes > Micrococcales > Microbacteriaceae > Leucobacter > Leucobacter sp. BZR 635. Next base: position 30,058 of record NZ_JBLUNZ020000049.1, read on the forward strand.
ACGACGAGCAGCACCGCAGCCGCGACAGCGATCGCGATCGTCGACCAGAGCAGCTGCCTGACGCTCGTCGCGTTCCAGCCGGTGTACCCGTATGCGAGGTCGATCCGATAGATCATCGCGACGCCAATGGAGTTGAGCATCACCGCGATCGGCATGATCAGCGGGTCAGCATCCGGGGCGATCCGCCTGACCAAGAAGTGCAGGCCGAAAACCGCGATCATGAACGGGATCGCGGTGGGAAGCAGCGTGGAGGTGAGCTTCTGGTTCAGCGTGAGGTCGATAATGACGACCGCAGCAATGCCGACCGCAAGCGCAAAAATCAGCAGCGCAGTCTCGAGCGTGCGCAGCTTCCGCGGCGCCCGGATCGCAGTGATCCGCTGCAGCACCGTCTCGCTCGTACGGTTTTTCTCGAACGAGCGAGGCTCTGTCTTCTTCGACCGGTTAGGCATCTGGCACGCTCCCGAGTCTGACAACGATCTCACGCGCCTCCTGGAGCGAGCTCGCGCCAAGGGTGCGTTGGATCGTGCGCCGCTCTAGACCGTCAAGCGCGTCGAGCGGGATACCGGTGTCTTCCGCGACGGAGTAGAGCGAGAGCGAGCCAAGGTCTTGGTTCACGCCCTGATAAATAATCACGGTGTCGCCGTCGGTGCCCACAAAATATCGAGTCTGGGTCCACTGGTAGCCAAACAACAGCGCGCCACCCAGCGCGGCGAGCACCGCAACCACTCCGAGCAACCACATCGCCCTGCGGCGGCGGTTAGCGCGACGCGTCTCGGCGAGCAGCTCGGCGAGGTACTCGTCTGCGCGGGCCTCAAAGTGGCTCTCTTCGACTGCCGGGAGACGTCGGATGCGGCGGCGGTTGGCCAGGCGGGTGCGCCCGGTGTTCGTCGTGCCGTCGCGCAGCTGCGGCGCGTTCGCCGCGGAGCCGACGAAGCGCGGGTTCTTGGCGCCCTGAACTTCGGCCTCATCGTCGGCCGGCACCGCAACGGGGTCGTCGTCTTCGAACAGTCGACCACCGATTTCGAGGGTGTCACCCGGGCGCTGCGCCGAGGCCGGCGCATAGAGGTCTTCGTGCTCAAGTTCGGCCGTTGGCGTGCGCTCGACGAGCACGACCGTCACGTTGTCGGGTGCGCCGTGCGAGAGGCTCTTATCGATGAGGTCGTCGACGGCTCCCTGCAGCGAGCGGCGGCGGCGCAGAATCTTCTCGATGTCGTCGTCGCCGACGTAGCCGCAGAGACCGTCGGAGCAGAGCAGCCAGATGTCGTCTGGGCGAGTATCGAGCACCATCGTGTCGATCTCGGGTGAGGACTCGACGTCTCCGAGCACGCGCATGAGCACCGAGCGGCGCGGGTGGTACTGCGCCTCCTCCTCGGTGATCCTGCCACTGTCGACGAGGCGCTGTACGAAGGTGTGATCCTTCGTGATCTGCCGCAGCTCGCCGTCGCGGAACAGATAGAGACGGGAGTCGCCGATGTGGGCGAGCGCGAGCTGTTCACCGACGGTGAGGAAACCGACGAACGTGGTGCCAAGGCCGGCAAGCTCGTGGTGCTCCTTGACCGTGTCGCGAAGCATCGTGTTCGCGGTGAGGAGCGCCCGGCGCAGCCGTTCAGCAGACTGCTCTGGGGTGCCGCGTGGCGACTCATCAAGCTTCGCGAGGTCGCGCGTCACGAGCGCAGATGCCACGTCGCCGCCGGCATGGCCGCCCATACCGTCGGCAACCAGGAACAGATGATCCCCGGCGTACCCGGAATCCTGGTTGTTCGCGCGAACCATACCGACGTGAGATGCGACGGCGCTCGCGTACCCGTATGACACGGCTAGGGCCTCAGCTCAAACGTGGTGGTGCCGATCGTGACCGGAGTGAAATGAGGAACAGTGACCGGCTTGCGCACCTTCTCGCCGTTGAGGAGGGTGCCGTTGGTCGAATCAAGATCGGTGAGCAACCACTCGTCGCCGGACCGCGCGAGGCGGGCGTGGTAGGTCGAGGTGTATTCGTCAACGATGACGAGCGTCGAGTCAGAGGAGCGGCCGATCGTGACGAACTCCTCGTCGAGCGGGATCGCTGTGCCCGTGGCCACACCCGAGGTGATGACGAGCGAGCGCGCTGGCCCAGAGGAGCCGGCCGAGGGCAGCGCACCACCCGACGGGGTGATGACCGGTGGCCTCGCGGGGCTCGGGACCTGCGTTGAAGCAGCGGGTGACTGCGGTGTGGCCGTTGGTGGCACTGCTGCCGGATGGCCCTGCTGCCCGTCAGCCCGGAGTTTGCGCACCGGAGCGCCGAAGAGGTCGCTCCGCAGCGCGTACACGATTGCGAAGATAAAGAACCACAGCAGCAACAGAAACCCGATGCGCATGATGGCCAGCGTGAGCTCGCTGGTCATTGGGCCCCCCAGAAGTCTTGGTCTATGTCGGCGGAACCGCGTGTCGACGACTCCGCTGAGAAGTTCTGCCTCGGTGCACGGGCCCTGCCCGGCACCAGTTGGAAGCGTAGCGCAGTCTGCCCGATCATGATGACGCTGCCGCTTTGCAGGCGGGCCTCACGGAAGCGCTGCCCCTCGATCTTCGAGCCGTTCGTTGACCCGAGGTCGCGGGCGAGAGCGTTGGATCCGTCCCAGATGATCTCAAGATGCTTGCGAGACGCGGCGTTGTCGGTGATGCGGATACTGCAGTCTGAGCCGCGGCCGACGACGGTGACGCCGCGAGAAAGCTCGTGCCGCTGTCCGTCAACGTCAATCGCGGCGACCCAGTCAACTCCGCCCTCGACCTGCGTCGCGTCGACCTGAAGCACCCCGCCCGTGAGCGAGTCGTCAGCGCGAATCTCGACGTCGGGCTCTCCCAAGAACTGGTAGCTCTGCCGGGCGGCGTGCTTCCGCACGATATCCCGGAGCTCATTTTCAAGGGTTTCTCCCAGCTTGTGGAGGCGATCCGCATCCTGGGGAGAGATCCGAACGACAAATCTGTTGGGCGCAAGCACGCGGTCGCGGTCAACAACAACGGCGCCGATATCGAGCTCACGCTTCAGCGCCGCACCGATTTCGACCGGCTGCACCCCGGAGCGGAACGTGCGAGCGAAAGCGCCATTGACGGCGCGCTCGAGGGAGCGTTCAACGCTGTCAAGAAATCCCATGTCCCAACTCCTTTCTGTTCTTCGTCTATCGAGAGGCTTGCCTATGTGCTGCACACGAAGGATCCGCCACGCGGGTAATCGTGGATAAGTTTAACCACTTTGTCTTGGATTGCTGTGTGCTGCTAAGCTATACGAGTTGTCCGCGTGAAGTCTGCGCAGGCGGCAGACTCGCGCAAGTGGCGGAATGGTAGACGCGCTGGCTTCAGGTGCCAGTGCCCGCAAGGGCGTGGGGGTTCAAGTCCCCCCTTGCGCACGAGTAGATAGACAGAAGGGCCCGGATCAATAGATCCGGGCCCTTCTGCGTTGTCAGCCGTGGGAGGTTGTCAGCCGTGGGAGCGCAGCTCGCCCTCCCGCGCTGCGCGATCGGGGGAGCTGTTAGAAGTCCCAGTCGGCGTCGCTCGTGTCCTCGGCCTTGCCGATGACGTAGGAGGAGCCAGATCCCGAGAAGAAATCATGGTTCTCATCGGAGCCTGGCGCGAGCGCTGCGAGGATCTCGGGGTTCACCGCCGTCTCCTCGGGTGTAAACCTCGCGGGGTAGCCGAGGTTCATAAGGGCCTTGTTCGCGTTGTACCGCACGAACACGGCGACGTCGTCCATGAGGCCGAGCGGTTCGTAGAGCTCGCCCGAGTACGCGAGCTCAAGCTCGTAGAGCTCCTCGAGCAGTTCGAGAGTGAAGGCCCGCATGTGTTCCTGCGTTGCGGCAGATTGCGTCTCGAGGCCGCGCTGATACTTGTAGCCCGAGTAATAGCCGTGCACCGCCTTATCGCGGAGAATCAGCCGGATCATGTCGGCGGTGTTCGTGAGCGTCGCGTGCACTGAGAAGTGCAGCGGGAGATAGAAGCCCGCGTACAGCAGGAGCGAGGACAGCAGCGTCGACGAGACCTTGCGCTTGAGCGGGTCGTCGCCGAAGTAGTGCTCCAGCACCGTCTTCGATCGCTGCTGGAGCAGGTCATTGCCGACGGCCCAGCGGTAGGCGTCGTCTATCTCCGGCGTGCTCGTGAGCGTCGAGAACACCGAGGAGTAGGAGCGGGCGTGCACGGCCTGCATGAATGCGATGTTCGTATAGACGGCCTCCTCGTGTTCTGTGCGGGCGTCTTGGATCTGGCAGATCTCGCCGACCGTCGCCTGCACGGTGTCGAGCATCGTGAGGCCCGTGAACACCCGCATGGTGAGGGTGCGCTCCTCCTGGGTGAGGGTGTTCCACGAGGGCTGATCGTTCGAGAGCGGCACCTTCTCGGGGAGCCAAAAGTTCGCGGTGAGGCGGTTCCACACCTCCAGGTCCTTATCGTCGGCGATGCGGTTCCAGTTGATCGGCCTGAGCCTGGCGGCCGGGTCGCGGCGGTAGCCAGGGGGCGTCACCGAGACCTCGGTGACGGGGCGGCTGAGGTCGAGGTGTGCGGGGAGCGGGTGCGGCATGGTGATTCCTTCGTGAGTGGTGGATGGCGGGCGCCAGCTGCAGAAGCGGAGCGCGCTCAGAGCGCGCAGGAGACGCAGCCCTCGATCTCGGTGCCCTCGAGCGCGGGCTGGCGAAGGCGGATGTAGTACAGCGTCTTAATGCCCTTCCGCCACGCGTAGATCTGCGCCCGGTTGATGTCACGGGTGGTTGCCGAATCAGGGAAGAACAGCGTGAGCGAGAGGCCCTGATCGACGTGTTCGGTTGCCGCCGCGTAGGTGTCGATGATCTTTTCGTAGCCGATCTCGTAGGCGTCCTCGAAGAACTCGACGTTGTCGTTCGTCATGAAGGGGGCGGGGTAGTAGACGCGGCCGAGCTTGCCCTCCTTGCGAATCTCCACCTTCGCGGCGATCGGGTGGATCGACGCCGTCGAGTTGTTCACGTATGAGATGGATCCGGTCGGTGGCACCGCCTGCAGATACGCGTTGAAGATCCCGTGCTGCATCACGGAGTCACGCAGCGCGATCCACTCGGCGCGCGTCGGGATCGCTACCCCCGCGGCCGCGAAGAGCTCGCTCACCCGGGCCGTCGCTGGCAGCCGTTCGCGCCCCGTGTACTTCGCGAAGAAGCTGCCGTCGGCGTACTGCGAGGTGCTGAAACCCGCGAAGGTCTCGCCGCGCTCGATCGCAAGCAGATTTGAGGTGCGGAGCGCGTGATAGGTGACGGTGAGGAAATACAGGTCTGTAAAGTCGATCCCCTCCGCGCTGCCGTATCGGATCCGCTCCGACGCCAGATAGCCATGCAGGTTCATCTGGCCGAGCCCGATCGCGTGCGATGCGTCATTGCCCGCGGCAACCGAGGGCACCGCCGCAACGTCGGTCTGCTCTGACACGCTCGTGAGCGCGCGCACCGCGGTCTCCACGGTCGCCCCGAAATCAGGCGAAGCCATCGCCTGCGCGATGTTGAGCGAGCCGAGGTTGCACGAGATGTCGTGCCCAACGGTCTCGTAGCCGATCGCAGCGTCGAAGCGCGACGGACTGTTCACCTGCAGGATCTCGCTGCACAGGTTCGACATGTTAATGCGGCCGGCGAGCGGATTCGCGCGGTTCACAGTGTCCTCGAACAAGACATAGGGGTAGCCGGACTCGAACTGCAGTTCGGCGAGCGTCTTAAAGAAGTCGCGTGCGCTGATCTGGGTCTTGCCGATCCGTGGGTTCGCGACGAGCTCCTCGTAGCGCTCGTTCACTGAGAGGTCCGACAGGGGCACTCCGTACTCGCGTTCGATGTCGTAGGGGCTGAAGAGGTGCATCTCGCGGTTGTCTTTTGCCAGTTGGAACGTGACGTCGGGGATGACGACGCCGAGCGAGAGTGTCTTGATGCGGGTCTTCTCGTCGGCGTTCTCACGCTTCGTGTCGAGGAAACGCAGGATGTCGGGGTGGTGCGCGTGGAGGTACACGGCACCAGCGCCCTGGCGTGCGCCGAGCTGGTTCGCATACGAGAAGGAGTCCTCAAGGATCTTCATGACCGGTACGACGCCCGAGGCCTGATCCCGCACCTGCTTGATCGGTGCGCCCGCCTCGCGCAGATTCGTGAGCAACAGGGCGACCCCGCCACCCCGCTTGGAGAGCTGCAGCGCCGAGTTTACGCTGCGGCCGATCGACTCGAGGTTGTCCTCGAGCCTGAGCAGGAAGCACGACACAAGCTCGCCGCGCTGCGCCTTGCCCGCGTTGAGAAACGTCGGCGTCGCCGGCTGAAAGCGGCCGGCAAGCATGTCGTCAGTGAGTCGCTCGGCGAGGCCCTCGTCGCCGCGAGCGAGGAACAGCGCGGTCGCGACGACCCGTTCTGCGAACGTCTCAAGGTATTCGGTTCCGTCGAAACTCTTCAGGGCGTACGAGGAGAAGAACTTGAAGGCACCGAGGAACGTCGCGAAGCGGTGATTTGCGGCGTCGGCGTGCCGGTGGAGTTCCGCGAGGAACTCGCGCCGGTAGCCGCGGAGAAACGCCGCCTCATAGTACTCGTGCGCCACGAGCCAGCTCAGCCGCTCCTCCGTGGAGGCGAAGTGCTTCGTGCGGGGAAGCACGTGCTGGCGGAAGTATTCGCGCGCGGCCTCGCGATCCTTCGCGAATTGGATCGTGCCGTCGCTCGCGAAGAGATTGAGCTGCGCGTTGAGCGCGTGGTAGTCCTTGCGCTCGCCGATCCCGGCTCGAACTGTTGCAGCGGGTGCGGGCTGCGTGAGTGGTGCGGTCATGGTCATGCTGATCTCCTCGTGTCGTGCGGTAAATGTGGCCTGTTCTCCCAGAACAGGTCGAGCCCGGAGGTGACCTGTTCGACGTCGCGCGCGGTGCCGAGCAGCTCGAAGCGGTAGAGCTCGGGGATGCCGCACTTGCGCGCGATGATTGGGCCGGCGATGCAGTAGTGCTCGCCAAAGTTGGTGTTGCCCGCGGTGATGACGCCTCGTAGTAGCGAACGGTTCGCGGGATCGTTGAGAAAGGTAGCGACTTGGCGGGGCACAGCCCCGGACCGCTCCCCACCCCCGTAGGTCGGCAGTACGAGCACGAAGGGGCGTGTTACCCGAATCATCGCCTCGAGGCGGGGTCGGAGCGGGATCCGTACCGCCTCGCGGTCGAGCCGCTCGACGAAGCGGCGTGTGTTCTCGGAGACGCTCGAAAAATAGACAAGGTCTGGAGACTCGTGTGGTGCGAGTTCCAGGGGCGGCACCAGGGTGCGGGCTGGATGATTGTGCCGGTGCATGCTTCTTCCGTTTCGTTCGCGCCGCGAGCCCGTGCACTACATGTAGTGGGGTGCGCTTGGTTCATAACTACATCTAGTAGTAACACGAATAATGCGCACTGCGCTACGACACGCCGTACTTATAAGTTCGACAAGACGAACTTGGATTGAGAGTGAGGGTTTGGGCGAGCGACTGTCTGTGCTCCTGGCGAAACTTTCCCGCCCGGTTCGCGCGGCGTGGGTGCTGGGGGTAGTATCGACCGGGGTATTCGGGCCTATTTGGGGTAGGCCTGTTTCGAATTTCGGTGCCGCGATCGCGGCACCGACGCAGGGACGCGTTGATTCACACGTGTCCCTATTTTTTGGTTTCTGGGGGGAAGCAACGATGTCTGAGTACATCGCGCCGCGTTCGCGCGCGCGCATTTTCATGAATTGGCTCGCTGGCGCTTTGGTCGCGCTGCTGGTCGTCGGGGGCTTCAGCTCGCCGGCGATGGCAGCCGGGGGGAAGGTCACCGTCTTCCCGGCAGACTCGAACGGCCAGGAGCACGGCGGCATTCCCGTCCTGCCGAGCGGTGATACGTTCGCGTTCCAGCTGGGCTACGGCTCCATGGACGACGGTGCGGTCTCGACCATCACGCTGCCGGAGGGGGTCAAGATTCCCCGTGAGGCGCTCGTCGTGCCTGCGGGGAACACCGCCGTAAAGTCGCTCGAGATCAACGAAGCCGGCCAGTTGGTCGTCACGTTTGTTCCAAAGTTTCCCGGCGACGTCAACCAGGGCGTGCTCGACCTAAAGTTCACCCTCGAAAAGGTTGAGCACTCAGATGTGCGCGAACTTAACTGGGACGTCGACGGAGTTCCGACTTCGCAGCAGATCATCGTCACGAAGCCCGGTGACAAGCCGAGTGCTACGACAGACGGTGCTGACAAGAGCGTCAACCGGCCGAACATCCCGCACACCGTCGTAGGTGGCAAGGTCGACATCGACAAGGCTGTTCTTGGGACGAAGATTCCCTACACACTCACGGTCAAGAGCAAGGAAGCACGTGACGTAGTCGTCACGGACACGCTCGGAAAGCACCTTGCGTTTGTGGAGGGATCCCTCAAGGGCAAGAAGGTTGTGCGTGACAGCAACGATCTCAACCCAGAGGCCACCGACGTGGAGATCTCCACCAATATTTCCGGCGGAAGCTTTGAGCATGCGTTTACGGCCGAGGCAAACTCGGTCTACACCTTCACCTATGAAGCCACGATCGCAGACGCTGCTGCACTTGCCGCGATTCGTGACGAGCTCCAGGTTGCATACGACAAGGTCGCTGGCACCGAGAACGGTGGCGACTACTCGGTCAAGCTCACCAACGGTGCAGATGTATCCGGCACGAAGGTGAACGCCGCTATCTCCATCGGCGGCACGGCAGCTGCGGAAGATCGTCCGGGCGTTGACAAAGCATTTGCGAAGTCGGTTGAGCCAAGGGACGTAGCGCTCGAGAAGCACCTCAAGGGCGGCGAAGCCCTCGCTGAGCCAATCGACCTCACCTACACGCTGACCGCAGACCTCACGAAGTTTGCTGACTTTGCGAACAACGAGAAGTACAAGCTCAAGAACAACGTTGTCATCAAGGACGTGCTCCCGGATGAGGTGGCTTGGGACATTAGCGCGAAGGGTACCTTCCTCTCGCTCACCGATGCGGCCGGCGGCGTGATCGCACTGACTCCAATTGAGACGCTCAAGGGCGACGTCGAGAAGCAGATCGCCTCCGACGACTACAAGTTCCACTACGTCGTCGACGGGCAGCAGCTCTTCGTGAACGTCGGGAAAGACGTGAAGGAGAAGTACACCCTCACCGTCAAGGCGACGCTCCTCGAGCTGCCAGCAGAAGCGTTCGACACGGGCGGCCTCTACATCGACCGCTTCCTGGCGCGCAACACGGCGAACTTCGTCTACGGTGACAACAAGTACCACGGGACGCACGCGGACACCGTTGTTACAACCCCGAAGGATCTTTCGGGTGGTGTTGACGATAGGGACAAGTTCAACAAGACGGCAACCGGCGGTACGCTCACTGCGGTCGAGGGCACCTCGGTCGAGGTCCCATACCGGTTCAAGGTTGGCGATGGGCTGGGCAACGCGCTCACCTCGCGTATCATCGACGCGGTCGATCACGAGATCTTCAACGTGACCGAGGAGACGCTGCCGCAGATCAAGGCATCGATTTCGGGCAAGTACGACTGGAACTTCCCACTTGACGGTGACACCTTCGACGTCACACTCGACAAGGACGGCAACCTCGTCATTGCTCCCAACGCGGCCTTCCCGAAGGAGGCGAGTTGGGGTGCAGCAGCTGCGCCAATGAATAAGGCGTGGGAGATCGAGTTCAAGCTCCCCACCCACGTGCTCAAGGGCAAGCAGACGATCGATATCAAGAACTCTGCGAGCTACGAGGGATCGGATCTCGAATACACCTTCACCTCGAGCTCGCAGACGAAGGCAACGAGCTTCGGTAACGAGATGGAGGTTCAGAAGCGGGTCTATGACGCAAAGAATGATGCCTTCACCACGAACCTCCGCGCCGCAACGGACGCCGACGGTAAGCTCCTCAACGACACGTTCGTGTACCGCGTTGAGCTCATGCCGCACGGTACCTTCTCGAACATGGTTGAGCCCGTCACTGACGTGCTCCCTGACGGTGTCGAGTTCATCGGATTCGTTGCGCCAGAGGACGTGAAGGGTGAGCGGGTCGACTCAAACCTGAGCTACCAGGTCCCAGGGTCGAAGCTCACCGCCAACTTCGACGCGGCTGCGAACACCGTCACGCTCGAGAAGGGCAAGCTCGAGAGCGGAAAGACGGTAAGCCTGTTCTTCAAGGTGAAGCTCGTCGATGCCAAGGAGAACATCGGCGTCACGAACATCATCGGCACCTCGGGTGCCACGATCACGCCGACGAACGACTACCCGCTGAGCCTGCTGAAGCGCGACAGCGCTGACGCTACGAAGCTCATCACGGACTCGGGCGCTCGCTTCTCGGTGCTGACCGAGGACAAGCAGACTGCTGTGCTCGAGGACCTCCAGATCAAGGACGGCAAGATCGTCACCGCGAGCGGCGGCACCCCCGTCGTGAAGCAGCCGGGCAAGTACTGGCTCCGCGAGGACACGGCACCCGCCGGCTACAAGAAGTCGGACGAGCTGCTCGAGATCGGTTTCAAGGCTGATGACTCGGCAAAGGAGGTCGTCTTCTACAACGACCGCCAGAACTTCGCGATCGGCGACTACACCTGGATCGACGCGAACCGCGACGGCATCCAGGACGAGGGCGAAGCAGTGCTCCCCGGCGTCACCGTGGAGCTCATGCAGGGCAAGGACGTCATCGCGACGACCAAGACCGATGAGAACGGCCGCTACCTCTTCGATCTGCTCCCCGCAGGCGAGTACCAGGTGAAGTTCACCCTCACCGAGGAACAGCAGAAGATCTACACCTTCACGTCGCAGACCGTCGGTGGCAACACCGCTGTGGATTCGGACGCAGACCGCGCAACCGGCCTCACGGCCACGATCGTGCTCGGCGAGGATAACCCGAACCTCACGAAGGACTACGAGTTCGGCAAGGTCAAGGCGACCGACGGCATCGACCCGACGTGGGACGCTGGCGTTGTGCTGAAGACCTACGCGATCGGTGACTACACCTGGATCGACACAAACCGCGACGGCGTTCAGAACGATGACGAAGAAATTCTCGCGGGCGTCACGGTCGAGCTGCTCAAGGGCGGCGTGACTGTCTCGACGACCACAACCGACGAGAACGGCCGCTACCTCTTCGACAACCTCGAAGCTGGCGAGTACGAGGTGAAGTTCACGCTGACGGAAGAGCAGCAGCGGGTCTACCAGTTCACCGACCAGGGCAAGGGCGAGTCGGCTGCCGCCGACTCGGACGCGAACCCCGAAACCGGCCTCACCACGACGATCGTGCTCGGCGACTCGAACAAGAACCTGACTCGTGACTACAAGTACGGCATCGTAACCGCCACCGAGGGCATCGACCCGACGTGGGACGCAGGCGTTGTGATGAAGTCGGTCTCTGTGGGTGACTACGTGTGGCTCGACTACGACCGCGATGGCGTGCAGGGCACCAGCCCCGACGAGAAGCCGATTCCGGGCGTGAAGCTCGTGCTCACCGGTCCTGACGGCAAGCCCGTGACCGACGTGTTCGGCAAGGTTGTAGAGCCTGCTGTGACGAACGACGACGGCTTCTACGAGTTCACCGATCTGCCCGTGCTCAAGGCTGGCGAGACCTACACGGTTTCGATCGACCGCGAAGACTCGGGCACGCAGGAGGCGCTTGCGGGCTTGGTTCCGACCAAGACCGGCGGCACCGACGACCGCGAGCTCGACTCCTCGGAGTGGACTGCTGAGTCGCGTGACGATCTCGTCAACAATGGCGATCGTGACTACTCGCTGGACTTCGGGTTCCACTCGAAGTCTGTCTCCGTGGGTGACTATGTGTGGCTCGACACCGACCGCGATGGCATGCAGGGCACCAGCCCCGACGAGAAGCCGATTCCGGGCGTGAAGCTCGTGCTCACCGGTCCTGACGGCAAGCCCGTGACCGACGTGTTCGGCAAGGTTGTAGAGCCTGCTGTGACGAACGACGACGGCTTCTACGAGTTCACCGATCTGCCCGTGCTCAAGGCTGGCGAGACCTACACGGTTTCGATCGACCGCGAAGACTCGGGCACGCAGGAGGCGCTTGCGGGCTTGGTTCCGACCAAGACCGGCGGCACCGACGACCGCGAGCTCGACTCCTCGGAGTGGACTGCTGAGTCGCGTGACGATCTCGTCAACAATGGCGATCGTGACTACTCGCTGGACTTCGGGTTCCAGCACAAGTCCTACGCAATCGGCGACGTTGTCTGGATCGACGCAAACAAGGACGGCGTGCAGGATAACTCAGAGAAGGTGCTGCCCGGTGTCACCGTGGAGCTGTTCCAGGACGGCAAGGTCGTGAAGACCACCACGACCGATGCGAACGGCCGCTACATCTTCGATCAGCTCGCCGCTGGCGAGTACGAAGTGAAGTTCACGCTCACCAAGGAGCAGCAGAAGGTCTATGCGTTCACGAAGCAGCACGCTGGCAACAGCGACGCGGCGGACTCGAACGCTGACCCGAAGACCGGCTTCACCGTGAAGATTGTGCTCGGCGACGACAACGCGAACCTCACGCTGGACTACGAGTTCGGTACCGTGTTGGCTACGCAGGGCATTGACCCGACGTGGGATGCCGGTGTAATCGTCCTCGACCAGGCCGTGCCGAACGTCACGGACCCGGAGGTCACGGATCCGAAGGTGACTGGCCCGAACCCTGCGAACCCGGGTACTCCGGGTGTGAACGAGCTGCCGGCCACCGGCGGATCGCTCCCGCTGGTCGTCGGGGGGATCGCGCTTGCGCTCCTCGTTGCTGGCGCATCGCTGATGCTCTGGCGCCGCCGCACCGCGTAGCGCTGTGACTGCGTAACGCTGTGAACGCGTAACGCACTGAGGGGCCTGGCCCGGCCAACAAGCCGAGCCAGGCCCCTCTTGCGTCCCCGGGGCGCGGCTCCTGGCCGGGAGCAGTGGCGGGACGCGCAAGCCACGCCGCACCCTGGCCGGGGCGCACGAGGCAGCGGGTAGCAGAGCGCGCTCCGCCCCCGTCGCCTGGGGTGTCAGCGGTAGCCGCTAGCGTGAGTGCATGGCGACACGACAGCTCAAGAATGCCCCCAGAATCGATCCGCTGAACCTGCACAACCTTATTGATGGTGAGCCGGGAGATCTGGTCGCCGGCGCCGATCTTGACGGCCTGCGCTTCGAGCGGCCGGAGGTTCCCCGTTCGCTCGCGGGGATCACGCTGCTTGAGTGCGAAGTCGCCGAGCTCGTGACCGACCGCCTCGAGCTCCGCGGCGCGCGGATGCTGGAAACCAGGCTTTCACGATGCTCGGCCCCGACAGTCTCCGCCCACGGCAGCACCTGGCGCGACGCTGAATTGCTCGAGTCGCGTATCGGCGCCATCGAGCTCAGCGACGCGGAGCTGCGTCGGGTCGTCATCGACGGTTCAAAGCTTGGCTGGGTGAACCTGCGGGGATCCAACATTCAAGACGTCGTCTTTCGCAACTGCTCGTTCGACGAACTCGATTTCGGCGGGGCGAAGGTCGCCAGGGTGTCGTTCGAGAACTGCGTCACCGAGAAACTCACCCTGACGCACGCGAAATCGGAGCACCTCGATCTGCGCGGGCTCGAGTTCAGCGCAATCGAGGGCTTTGAGGGATTGCGGGGGTCGATCCTCGGCCACGAGCAGGTAGCGTTGCTCGCCGAGACATTCGCGCGGCACTTTGGTGCGACGATCCAGGACTAACTGGCCCGCTAGCCGGTCCGGCCGCCTGCGCTGGCCGCTCCCGCCCGGCGCCTCGAACGCGAGCGGTAGGCGCGGGCCAGGCGCCGCTGGCTAGGCGAGGATCAGGGCCTGCAGCTCCGCGGGAGTCATCACGTGGTGGGCGGCACCCTGGGCCTCGTCGGTGTGGCCGAAGCCCCAGTCGACGAAGATCACTGGGATCCCGTGCGCGTCGCCACCCTCGACGTCGTGGTAGCGGTCGCCGATGAGCACTGGCCTCGAAATGTCGACCCCGGCAGCCTCGAGACGCTCGAGCGCGCGTGCGACGACGAAGGTCTTGTTGTCGAGCTGGCCCTCCGGGCCCGACCGCGCCCCGGAGAGTGCGGTGAATGCGGGAAGCAGGCCGTAGTGCTCGAGGATCGCGTGCACCTGGACCTCGGGCTTCGTGCTTGCGGTGGCCTGCGGTAGGCCTGCGGCGGCGACCGCGTGAACAACCTCGGGCACGTCGGGATAGAGGTCGACTGAGCTCGCGTAGCCGGGCCCTGAGGAGAGCTTGCGGTAGGCGATGATGGCCTCCTGGGCCTCTGCGGGCGCCATGCCCGCGCGAACCTGGAACGACTCGAGCAGGGGCGGGCCCATCCAGAGTGCGAGCTCATCCGCCGGAGGTGCTGTGCGGCCGAACGACTCAAGTACGGTCGCGAGTCGTTCGGACATGCCGCGGGTGGCGTTCGCGATCGTGCCGTCGACGTCCCACAGAATGCAGCTAAAGGCAGAAGTTTCCATACTTCGATCCTAGGGCTAGCCGCAGCGGTGACATGGGAATAGCCTCGGGGGAGATCTGGTTGTGGCAAATGATACCCCCAGGGGGTACTGTGAAGGTGTCCCAGATTCACTGCGAGGGGGAAGTATGACGAACGAACACGGGCGGCACTCTGATCACGAGGCGCCGGACGCGCACACTGATCATACGGACCACGCTGCGCACGATCCGCACGCCGGTCACGACGCGCACGCTGGTCACGACGCGCATGCCGGTCACGACGCGCACGCTGGTCACGACGCGCATGCCGGTCACGACGCTCATGCCGGCCACGGCGGTGGCGGCCACGACGACCATACGGGGCACGGCGGCCACGAGGGCCACGTCGCTCTGTACCGCCGAATGTTCTGGATCATGCTCGTGCTCGCGATCCCGACCGTGCTGCTCTCCGGCATGTTCGCCTCGATCGTTGGTTACCAGCTGCCCGACATCGACTGGCTGAAGTGGGTCTCTCCGGTGCTCGGCACGGTCATGTACGTCTGGGGCGGCAAGCCGTTCCTTGAGGGCGCCGTCGACGAGATTAAGGCCCGCAAGCCGGGCATGATGCTGCTCATCGCGCTCGCGATCACGGTCGCGTTTCTCGCGTCGTGGGCCGCGACGCTCGGGCTGATCGCCCACGAGCTCGACTTCTGGTGGGAGCTCGCGCTCCTCGTTGTGATCATGCTGCTCGGGCACTGGATCGAGATGCGCTCGCTCGCGCAGACCACCTCGGCGCTCGACTCACTCGCGGCCCTGCTGCCCGACGAGGCCGAGCGTGTGGAGCACGGCGAGATCGTGAAGGTCTCCCTGAGTGAGCTGCGCGTTGGCGACGTCGTCGTCGTGCGCCCGGGTGGTAGCGTCCCCGCGGACGGTCGCGTCGTTGACGGCCGCGCGTCCTTCGACGAATCCATGGTGACCGGAGAGTCGCGCACGGTCGGCCGCGAGGTGGGCGACACCGTCTCGGCGGGCACGGTCGCGACCGATTCGGGCGTGCGCATCGAGGTCACGGCGATCGGCGACGATACGGCGCTGGCAGGCATCCAACGCCTCGTCACCGAGGCCCAGAACTCCTCCTCGCGTGCGCAGCGGCTCGCAGACACCGCGGCCGGCTGGCTGTTCTGGTTCGCGCTCGGTGCGGCCGCCATCACCGCGGTCGTGTGGACGCTCATCGGCAACCCGGATGACGCGATCGTGCGCACCATCACCGTGCTCGTCATCGCCTGCCCCCACGCCCTGGGGCTCGCGATCCCGCTCGTCGTCTCGATTGCGACGGAGCGCGCCGCGCGCGCAGGAATCCTCGTGAAGGATCGCCTCGCGCTCGAGAGCATGCGCCTCGTCGATTCGGTGCTCTTTGACAAGACCGGAACGCTCACCAAGGGCGAGCCGGTGGTCACGCACGTCGACGTCGCGGGCGATTACACGGAGGGCGAGGTGCTCGCCCTCGCGGCGGCCGCTGAGCAGGACAGTGAACACCCGCTCGCGCAGGCCATCGTGCGCGCCGCGGGCGACCGCGGGCTGACGGTGCCCTCATCGACCGATTTCAGTTCGTCACCCGCCGTGGGCGTGACGGCGACCGTTGGCGGCGCGATTGTACGCGTCGGCGGCCCGTACCTGCTCGAGGAAGAGGGCGCCGCCGAGCTGGCCGTTGCCGATGCGTGGCGGGATCGCGGCGCCATCATCCTCCACGTGCTGCGTAGCGGAGAGGTTATCGGGGCGCTCGCCCTGAGCGACGAGATCCGCGAGGAGTCGCGAGACTCGATCCGCGCGCTGCACGCGCTTGGCGTCGAGGTCGTCATGATCACCGGTGACGCCGAGGCCGTCGCGCAGACCGTGGCCGCAGAACTCGGGATCGACCGGGTGCTCGCGGGCGTGCGCCCTGAGGACAAGGCAGCCGAGGTGCTCAAGCTGCAGACCGAGGGGCGACGCGTCGCGATGGTCGGCGACGGCGTGAACGACGCCCCGGCGCTCGCGCAGGCGGATGTGGGCCTTGCGATCGGCGCCGGAACCGACGTGGCGATCGCCTCGGCGGGCGTGATCCTCGCGAGCGACGACCCGCGCTCGGTGGTGTCTGTCATCGAACTCTCGAAGGCGACCTACCGGAAGATGCGGCAGAACCTGTGGTGGGCTGCGGGCTACAACCTGCTCGCCGTGCCGCTGGCCGCGGGCGTACTCGCGCCGGTCGGCTTCGTGCTGCCGATGTCGGTGGGAGCCGTCCTCATGTCGCTATCGACCGTCGTGGTCGCGCTGAACGCGCAGCTGCTGCGCCGGCTCGATCTGCGGCCCGAGGTGACGACCCGGAACGCGCTGAAGGGGGCGTAACACTGTGGCGTATGCCGCCGGGTAGTCTCGGTGGCATACGCACAGCGTGCCGCGCGCGGTCGGGGGACCTGCGAGCAGCGCGCACTTCACAAGAGGGGGAAGCGTCGTGACCGACGGAGAACTTGGCGAGGGCGGTGTCGCGCTCGCCGACCGGCTGAGCTTTCAGCTGTATGCGGCATCGCGGGCGATGGCGGGTGCGTACCGGCGGGAGCTGCGGGCCTTCAACCTGAGCTTCCCGCAGTACCTCACGCTGCGCGCGGTGTGGGAAGGCGATGGCCGCACAGTCTCCGAGATTTGCGCGAGCCTTGAACTCGACTCAGGAACGCTCTCGCCGTTGCTCTCGCGGCTCGAGGCCGCGGGGCTCCTGCAGCGCGAGCGGATCGGAACTGACGGGCGCCAGGTGCGGATTTTTTGCACCGACGCCGGCCGCGAGCTCCGGGCCCGGGTCGAGGCGATCCCCTCCGATATCGAGACCGCGACGGGAATCAGCGAGGAAGAATTCGGGCAGCTGTGTGGGCTGCTCGGTAAACTCCGCTCAGCGGTGAGCGGCGCCTGAGCGCTTCCCTCGCCGGCCCGCAGCCCTGCTGGCCCCGGCGGCCCGGTTCGAGTTGGCAGTTGTTGTCGCTTCGCCGGCGGCCAAGCGACAACAACTGCCAACTCGCTGCTAGCGCGTTGAGCCCGGGGCCTGCGGCACCCTGATCACGCCCGTGACCGAGCGCTCGTCTGCCCACTGCTCGACACCGCGCAGCTCCGGGAGCCTGTCGCGGGTGAACACGGGATCCTTCCCCTCGCGCCGCTGCTGCGTGTAGTCGCGCAGCAGTTTGAATGCGACGCCCGAGAGCAACGCGATCGCGATCAGGTTGATGAGCGCCATGACCCCCATGATGCCGTCCGCGAGGTTCCAGACGATGTCGGCCGAGACGATCGCGCCGGCGAATACCGCGGCAACGGCGAAGACGCGATACCCGGTGAGCACGCGCTTGCCGGCGCTGAGGAACTCGATGTTTGACTCGCCGTAGTAGTAGTTGCCGAGGATCGACGAGAACGCGAGCAGGAAGATAATCACGGTGAGGAGCACGTTCGCCCACGGCCCGAGTGCCCCGGAAATGGCGTTCTGCGTGAGCGCGATGCCCTTCGCTGCTCCCGCGAGGTCGGGGGTGCCGACAAGCACGATGAACGCGGTGATCGAGCAGATCAAGAAGGTGTCGAAGTAGACGCCGAGGGTCTGCACGAGTCCCTGTTTCACCGGGTGCGTCACCGCGGCAGACGCACCCGCGTTCGGGGCCGAGCCGAGGCCAGCCTCGTTCGAGAACATACCGCGCTTGATGCCGGTGAGGATCACGTAGCCGAGCGCCGCCCCCGTCACCTGCTGTGCGCCGAACGCCGACGTGAAGATGGTCGCGAAGACGGCCGGGATCTCCTGAATGTTCAGGCCAACAATGATGAGGCCGAGCAGCAGGTAGAGCAGGGCCATGAGCGGCACGAGCGTCTGGGTCACCGAGGCGATGCGCCTGACGCCGCCGAAGATCACGGCTGCCATGAGGATCGCGAGCGTTGCGCCCGTGACCAGCGGCAGCCAGGAGGGGGTCTCGCCGCCGAAGCTGCCTGAGAGCGTCGCCTGGATCGTGTTGGCCTGGAGCGAGGAGAACGCGATGGGGAAGCAGACGATGAGGACCGCCGAGAAGAGCACGCCCATCCAGCGGGCGCCGAGGCCGCGCTCCATGTAGTACGCGGGGCCGCCGCGGAAGCCCGTCGCATCCTTGGTCTTGTAGAGCTGCGCGAGCGAGGACTCGACGAAGGAGGAGGCACCGCCAATGAAGGCCATGAGCCACATCCAGAAGACGGCCCCGGGGCCGCCGACGGCAATCGCGGTGCCGACGCCGGCGATGTTGCCGACGCCCACGCGGGAGGCCGCGGAGATCGTGAACGCCTGGAACGCGGAGACCGACTGCGGCTTACCGTCCTCACCCTTCGGCGTCTTGTCGGTGAGCGTGCGGAACATGTCCGGGATGAGCCGGAACTGCACGACTCCCGAGCGCACGGTGAGGTACAGGCCGAGCAGGACTACTACGGGGAGAACGAGCCAGGTCCAGAACGTGTCGCCCCAGGTCGCAATGAGATCACTGATCGTTTCCATGGAACGAGCCTAGGTGGATCGATGGGGCCTGGCTAGGGTCTCAGTGTGCTTCTTGAGGGTTTGTGGCCTTATGCCTGCGGCTCGTCGCCGTCAACGTAGAACCAATTGCCGCCCTCGCGCACGAAGCGGCTGCGCTCGCGCTGCTCGAATCTGCCCTCGGGTGTCCTGCCGATCGCGGCGAACGTGACCGTGCCGGCGGTATCGAACGGGCCGCCCTGCTCGGCGGACTCGATGATGAGCCGCAGCCACCTCGTGTCGGCGTCGAGCGCGAGTTCGCTCGGGCGCGTGCTCGCGTGCCAGCTGCGGAGCAGGTGGTCACTCAGGCCGAGCGCGAAGGCGCTGTAGCGGGAGCGCATGAGCTGGGTCGCCGTCGGGGCAGGCCTGCCGTCGTGGATCGGGCCGCAGCACGCAGCGTAGGGGCTCCCGAGCCCGCAGGGGCAGGGGATCGTTGCGTCGGGGTTTGAGCTGCTCACGGATCCACCGTATCCGCATTGCCACTTGCAAACTGTATCACTGTCGTAATACAGTGATACATGACGGGGTTCGTGATCCACACCCCGCAGGAAAGGACCGCACTATGCAGCTCGACGATTCCCGGCCCATCTGGGCGCAGCTCGTCGACGAGTTCCGGCGACGGATCGCGTCCGGCGAATGGCTCAGCGGCCTGAAGGTGCCGTCGGTGCGCGAGCTCGCGCTTGAACTCGGCGTGAACCCGAACACCGTGCAGAAGGCGCTGGGCGAGGTCGACCGGCTCGGCCTCACGGTGCCCGAGCGCACCGCCGGCCGCTTCGTGACGAGCGACCTCCTCGCGATCGAGGCGGCACGCGTCGCGCTCGCCGCAGCCACCGCCGACACTCTCGTCGACACCGCGAGCGGGCTCGGTATGAGTCTCACCGAAACCACCCAACTACTTGCAGCACGCTGGGCGGCGCAGACCGCGCACACCGCACCCGGCGCAGACCGAAAGGACACCTGATGACCGAGCAGCAACTGCTGGCGCCACCAGCCATCGAGGTGCGCGGCCTCACGAAGGCCTATCGCGGCCGCCCGGCCCTGCATAACCTCAACCTCAGCCTCGCGGCGGGCCAGATCGTCGGCCTCATGGGCGACAACGGCTCCGGTAAGACGACGCTGTTGAAGATCCTCGCCGGCGTGCTCGCCGACTGGGAGGGCGAGGCGCGCATCGCGGGCCACGTGCCGGGAGCCGATTCCAAGGCACTCGTGTCGTTCCTGCCCGACGCCTCGTTCCTGCCGGATTACCACAAGCCGCAGGACTCGATCGCGCAGTACGCGAGGTTCTTCACGGACTTCGACGAGGCGAAGGCCCGCGAGATGGTCGACTTCTTTGGCCTGCCGTGGGATCGCAGCCTGAAGGAGATGTCGAAGGGCATGCGCGAGAAGCTCCAGGTGTCGCTCGCGATGAGCCGCCGCGCGCACGTCTACCTCCTCGATGAGCCGATCTCGGGCGTCGACCCGGCATCGCGCGACGTGATCCTCCGCGGGATCATCTCGAACTTCGCCGACGACGCACTCATGTTCGTCTCCACCCACCTCATCCAAGACGTCGAGTCGATCGTCGACTCAGTCGTCTTCCTCCGCGGCGGCCAGGTGCTGCTGCAGGGCGACGCAGACGACCTGCGAGCAGAACACGGCGTCAGCCTCGATGCCCTCTTCCGAAAGGTGTACGCAGCATGATCGGCACGCTCTTCGCGCAGGAGTTCCGCACCACCCGGCGCACCCTGCTGCCCGCGGTCGGCATCATGCTGCTCGCAATCCTCGTGTTCTTCGGCGCCGCGGCGCTCCGCGTGCCGTTCATTGACGGCCTCGCCTTCGGACTCGGGATCGGTGTGACGCTCGTGTTCACCCCGGTCGTGCTCGCCGTGCTCGTCTCAAACTACTGGCGCACGATGTACGGCGCCGAGGGCTACTTCACGATGACGCTGCCGGTGCGCGGCCGCACG
The DNA here is from genome assembly GCF_048061935.2 of Leucobacter sp. BZR 635. NCBI lineage: Bacteria > Bacillati > Actinomycetota > Actinomycetes > Micrococcales > Microbacteriaceae > Leucobacter > Leucobacter sp. BZR 635. The sequence continues at coordinate 50,877 of NZ_JBLUNZ020000049.1, forward strand.
CTCTACGCGGCGAAGGTGCTTCACGGGATCGTCGTGAGCCTCGCGGCGCTCGCGATCACCGTCGGCTGTGCCGCGCTCGCAGCGATCGCCTTCGCGCTCATGAAGGGCCAGGGGGCCTTTGACTTCTTGCGTGAGGCGCTCACGACGCTGGATCCGGGGATGGGCTGGTTCATCGGCGGGGCGCTCGTGCTGCAACTCGTGTTCTCGGTGATCGCTGGCGCGACCATGATGTCGGTCGGAGCCGAGGGGCGCTTCAACCACCTGGGCTTCGGTGCCCCGGTGATCGGCACCATCATTCTGTACTTCGTGATGCAGATCGTGAACGTTGTGGGGCTGCTGTTCATCCCGCTCGGTGTTCGCCTGACGGGGCCCGACGCGGGCAGCCTGGTTGCCGAGGGGATGCTCACGGACTTCATGGCCGCGCTCGCCGACCCGAACGCGACGCCCAATGTGATCGGCCTCGGCGTGGTCATCATGCCGCTCATCGCGGCGGTGCTGCTCTGGTGGTGGGGCGCGCGCTCGGTGGATCGCCACACCTCGCTCCGCTAGCCCGGCCCGGCCCGGCCGGCCCCGCCCCCACCACCGCCGAAACAGTATGTGTTCAGCCAGGTCAGGGTTCTTCCACCGCGGAAGACCCCTGACCTGGCCGAAAAGGTATGACCTGAGCCAACGGCGGAGCCCGGGAAACTCCTCATGATTGAGGGTGCACACCTGAGCAATCAGCTCGTGCCTGGCGGTGTGCGCACCCAGTGAGCAATTCCAGCAAGCCCCGCACAGCCGAGGCATATATCCGGCCGCGGGAGCCGCGGAATCTGCTCAACCCGGGCCCGCCGACCTTGACGGCAAGGGCGCGAAGCGCCCGCGCCAGCCCCTTCGAAGGTAATCGCCCGGAAGACCCCCCGCGTGAATCCCAACGCCCCGTGTTATCGATTCCGACCCGTTTTCGGCCCTCGCAAGAGTCGGTCTGAATTAATCGGGGCGGAGAGGAAGCCAGAACTGGGGCGCTGGGCGCTGGAGGCAGGGCGGGGCAAGAGAACGCGAATGCCCGCTCAGGGGATCCTGAACGGGCATTCGCGATACGTCGGTGAAGCGTGCGCAGCGCAGTGCAGAGCGCCCGCCGCCCGCCGCCTACTCGCCGCGGCTGAAGACCGCGAGCGACTCGAAGTGGTGCGTGTGCGGGAAAATGTCGAACGCGCGCAGCTCGAGCAGGTCGTAGCCCGAGTCGAGCAGCGACTTCGTGTCGCGCGCGAGCGCCACCGGGTCGCAGGCGACGTAGACAATGTTCGCGGGGGAGAGCTGCGCGAGCTGCGCGGTGACATCTCCGCCAGCGCCCGAGCGGGGCGGATCAAGCACGACGGTGCCGCGGCGCAGTCGGTCGCGCACGGGTGCCGCCGCGTCGAGCAGCTCGGCCAGGTGGCGATCCACGCGGGCGGTGATTGCGCGCGCGCCCACGATCTCCGACAGGTTCTCAGCAGCATTGTCGGTCGCTGCCGGGTCGGACTCGACCGAGGTGATCTTCAGGCCGGGGCCCGCGGCCTCAGCCATGGCGGCTGCGAGGAGACCTGCGCCGCCGTAGAGATCGAGGTTCGCAGCTGCCGGGTCGAACTGGCCGGCCTCGATGAGCTCTGCGACCGCGTCGTGCACCGCACCGAACAGCATCGAGGGTGCCTCGCGGTGCACCTGCCAGAAGCCGCCGGCGCGCACCATGAAGCCACGATCCTCGACGAGCTCGCCGACGAGATCCTTCTCTCCGCGCCGCTCCTTCGCCCCGACCTCGGTGAACAGCATGCGGGGGTCGTCGTTCGACGGGTCGATGAGATCGATCGTCTGCAGGCCGCGCATCGCTTCGAACAGCGGCGCGATCTGGTTCACGCCCTCGGTTGCGAGCGGCAGCGAGGAAACGGGGATCACGGTGCGGCTGCGCGCAGCGTACGGCCCGGCCGCGCCGGTCTCTGGATCGACGTGGAGGCGTACGCGAGTGCGGTAGCCGAGGCCGTTCGCCTCGTCGTCACCCGGGGCTGCCTCGACGAGCTCGGCGAGGGTTTCGGCGAAGTCCTCGCCCTCCTCGCTTGCGAGCTCGATGTCGCCGAAGCGTGCCATCGAGTCGACGAGCACCTCAGCCTTGAGCACGCGCTGGCGTGCCAGGTCGATGTGGCCGAATTCGGCGCCTCCCGCACGTTCGGCGGGATCGCGCTCGACCGACGCCTCGTCCCAGACGTGGTCGCGGCGGTCGGCCGAGGCGTCAAGCACGCGGGTGACCGCTGCGCGTGCGAATGACTTCTTCTTCTGGTCGGTGACGCGGGCAAGCACGCGCTCGCCGGGGATCGCGTCGGCGACGAACACCACACGTCCGTCGTGGCGTGCAACACTCACCCCGCCGTGGGCCATACCGGTGATTTCGAGCTCGATCTCGGAGCCGATTTCGAGGGGCGTGCTTTCGCGCTGTTCAGACATGTCCACTATTCTCCCACGGCTGAGCTGTGCAGCCGTGAGAGAAAGACTGTGGTTATCCCTGCAACGTGGAAGCGTCGGCGATCTCGTCCGCCGCGGGTGCCGTCACGGTGACGGGTTCGCCCCACGCAGTGAACTCCTGCGAGAGGGTGCCCACCCCGCCGACGTTCGGCATAACGATGCGACGTGGCAGGTCATCCGGGCCGACGAACATGTCGTAGACGGTGGTCTCGCCGAGCGCGGCGACGATGTCGTCGATGTTGACACCCTCCTGCGGCTGGGCTTCGAACATCTTCTTCGTGTCGAGTGTCAGCGTGAGCTGTGTGGTCGTAACGCCGTCTATCTCCGGCCCCTTGGGATCCGCCTTGAAATCGGTGAGCGCATCGCCGAACCCGGCGACCTGAGCGCCCGGGTTCATCTGGTCGAGCATCGCGCTAATGTCACCCGCGCCGCCGGGCATGTTAGAGAGATCGAAGAACTTGCCCTGCGAGAGCTCGCCCATGTTCATGAACATCTTGCCATCGACGAGACGAACGTCAGCGTCCATGCCGCCCGCGTTCATCTGCATCTGCATCTGCACCTTCTGCGGATCCTCATTCACGACCATGTCGGCCTCGATCGTGCCTTCCACGGAGTCACCCATGTCCATCGTGATGTGCACGGAACCAGCTTCGAGCTGTGCCTTGGACATGCGGTCAGCGAAGTTGTCCTTCGTGAGGGGTCCCTGCGCCTCTGCGACGTTCGATGATGAGCCGCCAGCGTTGCCCTCACTGGTCGCGCCCGGGGAACTGCAGCCGGTGAGCACGAGCCCACCTGCGAGGAGAAGGGAGGCGGTAACGGAGGCTGTACGTGAAAGCTTCATGCTCTAACGGTAACGAACCTGCGCCCACAGCACGAGCCCGCGGCACAAATTGCATAGGCTTGCGAGTATGCGTTTGATCCTTGCCTCGACCTCGCCCGCTCGACTGTCAGTGCTCAGGGGAGCCGGCATCGAGCCAGTGTGCTTTGCCCCGGAAGTCGACGAGGATGCGGAGGTGCGTGCGCGCGAGACCGAGATCGGTCGGGCGCTCACGGCTCCCGAGCTCACCGAGTACCTGGGCCGGTTGAAGGCCGAGGACGTCGTGCGTCGCCACGCTGCCGACATCGCTGAGCTCGGCGGCGGGCTCGTGCTCGGCGGAGACTCGATGTTTCTGCTCGACGGCGAGGTGCTCGGCAAGCCGCACCTGCCAGATGTCGCGCTTGAGCGCTCGAAGCAGCACCGCGGGAAGACCGGCGTGCTGCACTCGGGGCACTGGCTCATTGACTGCACGGACGGCGCCGCCGGCAAGACTGACGCAGCAAGCTGCCCCGCAGCGGGATCCGTCGACACCGCGAAGGTCACCCTTGCGGCGGATGTCACCGATGCCGAACTCGCTGCCTACGTGGCGACGGGGGAGCCGCTGCAGCTCGCGGGCGGCTTCGCGATTGACGGGCTTGCGGGGGCGTTCATCGAGCGGATCGAGGGCGCACCGAGCTGCGTGATTGGGTTGTCGCTGCCTGCGCTGCGCCGTCTCGTGCGCGAGCTCGGCCACGACTATCCGGAGCTGTGGACGGGCGGATCACCGGTCGCGACCGCCTAGCGGTTACAGCTCGCCCCGCGCGAGCAGCGCGACGGTGAGCGCGGCGATCGTCTCCCCGTCGGCGAGTTCCGCTCCGGTGAGCTCCTCGATGAGCGCGATGCGCTGGTAGAAGACCGACCGCGACATTCGTGCCTGCTGCGCCGCGAGTGAGCGGTTCGTCGGGTGCGTGAGGTACGCCGCGAGCACGGTCACGAGGTCGCCGCTGTGCCCGGTGCCGCTCATGCGGTCGTGCTCGAACAGGGGGTCGAGCAGGCTGCTCGCGAACTCCTGCAGCTCGGGGGCGGCGGCGAGGCCCCGCACGAGGTACGCGAGCGGCCGTTCTTCCGCCAGCTGCACGGTGACCCTGGCGGGCGTTGCTCCCCGTGTGGCGGCGCTGACCCCAGCGGGGGATCCTGCGGGCGAGCCCGCCGCGGCGACCCGCTCGAGCGAAGAAATGAGCGCGCGCGGCCGAGTCGCGGTCACCCCGATGCTCAGGTGGGCTCGCCACGACGGCGGCGTGGTCTCGGGCAGCATCATGCCGATTTCGTGGGCGAGCCGCGCTGCGAGCGGATGCTGTTGCGGCGTTGCGGCGTGTGAAAGCCGTGGATCCCCGGGCGGGAACGACATGAGCGCAAGGAGGGTGCGGGGAGCTCCCAGCGATTCCGGCGCGGGTGCGAGGATCACCCGTGCCTCCGGCGCGACCGCCCTGCGCAGCGCGGTCTGGAGGATCGCGGCCTCGAGTGACTCGTGGGCGCCGAAGTCGCCCGTTCCGGTGAGCGTCGCGCCGAGAAGCACACGGTGCTCGAGCGGGAGCCCGCCCGCGGCGAGCTGGCTGGCGAGCTCGCGCTCACCGGAGTATCGGCCGGACAAGACGGCGTCGAAGAGGCGCTTCGAGCCGAGATCCAGCCACGTCTCGCCGTCGGCGTCCGCGAGCCGCGCGAGCGCGAGCGCGAAGGCCCCGAGCTCGAGCACCGTCTCCCGTCCGGCGGCGTGCGGCGGGCCGGGCAGCGCGGTGAGCCACCCCCAGCGGGTTCCCTGCGCCTCGACGGGGACCCGCGTTGCGGCGGCAGGCAGATCAGGATCGGCGCCGTGAACCAGGCGCTCGGGTGCCGCCCAGTGCTTAAGCACTCCGGCGTCTCCGCCTGACCACGCGACGACGCGGTGCCCGGCATCTTCGAGCACGACGGGGGATCCGAGGGTGGCAGCGATGCGATCCACCACGTAGTCAACCGGGCTGCGATTCAGCCCGAGTTCGGTGAGCATCGCGTGCACCTCGGCGCGTGCCTCAAGCGCCTCGTTTTGTGCCGCGAGCACTCGTTGGTGCACCCGCTGGGTGATCTGCACGAAGCGGACGACACGGTGCAGCACGATGAGCGGGATGCCGTGAGCGACGCAGGCCGCGGTGAGCGCGGGCGGGGTTGCGTCGAAGTGAGTGCCGAGTTCAAACACGATCCCGGCGGGATCTGCCACGACGAGGGTACGCATGAGCGCGTCGAGTTCGGCTGACTCGCCGTGGCCTGGCGGCCAGCCCGCCCCGGTGGTGAGCACGAGCTCGCCGCCGTCGAGGAGCCCGGGGGCCTCGCGCCCAGCGACGACGTGTGCCCATCTGACGCGGCGTTCGAGCCCGGTGTCGCCCGTCACGAGTTCTGGGGCGCCGGCAGCGAGCTCTGGGATTCTGAGGACATCGCTGACGCTGGGGTACGGCTCGAGGGTTTCGGTCACGTACAAAGTGTACGGAGAATGCGGCAAGTTGCGATAGTTTGCCGGGTGCTGTGATCAAACTCCGCTGAAATACTGGGAACATCACGGGCTGAAACGCTCGAACATATTGCGTGAATACGCACCACTCGAGAGGCAGAGCAACAATGGCGCACATTCCCCATGTCATCGGCGGCGAAAAGATTGAGGCCGCTGAGCGGACCCAGCCCATCTTCAACCCGGCGACCGGCGAGCAGCAGCACGAACTCGGTATCGCATCGGTCGAGACCGTCGAGCGGGCAGTAGCCGCGGCCCAGGCCGCGCTGCCGATGTGGCGCAAGACCAGCCTCACTAAGCGTGCGGATGTCTTCTTCAACCTTCGTCAGCTGCTCAAGCAGCGCACCCCCGAGCTCGCGGCAATCGTCACGAGCGAGCACGGCAAGGTGCTCTCGGACGCGGCAGGCGAGATCGCCCGTGGCCTCGAGAACGTCGAGTTCGCCTCGGGCCTGCTGCACCTCCTCAAGGGTGAGCGCGACGAGCAGGTCTCGACCGGCGTTGATGTGCACTCGGTGAAGCAGCCGGTCGGCGTTGTCGCCTGCATCACCCCCTTCAACTTCCCGGTCATGGTGCCGCTGTGGATGATCGCCTCGGCAATCGCCTGCGGCAACACCGTCGTGCTCAAGCCCTCCGAGCGCGACCCCTCCGCATCGGTCTTCATCGCTGACCTCTTCCGCGAGGCTGGCCTGCCCGACGGCGTGCTCAACGTGGTCCACGGCGACAAGGTTGCGGTCGACACCCTGCTCGACGCCCCCGAGGTCAAGGCGATCAGCTTCGTTGGATCCACCCCGATCGCGAAGTACATCTACGAGCGCGCGGCTGGCAACGGCAAGCGCGTGCAGGCGCTCGGCGGCGCAAAGAACCACATGCTGGTCATGCCCGACGCGGACCTCGACATGACGGCGGACGCCGCGGTCTCGGCCGCATACGGCTCAGCGGGCGAGCGCTGCATGGCGGTCTCGGTCGTCGTCGCAGTCGGCGACGTCGGTGATGCGCTCGTGCAGAAGATCGCCGACCGCATGGCAGACCTGAAGATCGGTGACGGCACCGATCCCGCCTCCGAGATGGGCCCGCTCATCACGCAGGACGCGAAGGATCGCGTCGAGTCCTACGTCGCAGGCGCGGCTGCCGAGGGTGCAACCGTCGTCGTCGATGGCCGTGAGGCTGAGTTCGCGGGCGGCGGCTTCTTCACGGGCGTCTCGCTCATCGACCACGTGCAGACGAACAGCAAGGTGTACCGCGACGAGATCTTCGGGCCGGTCCTCGCGGTGGTCCGCGTCGACAGCTACGAGGATGGCCTGCAGCTCATCAACGACCACCAGTTCGGCAACGGCACCGCGATCTTCACCCGCGACGGTGGCGTCGCGCGCCAGTTCGAGTTCGAGGTTGAGGCAGGCATGGTTGGCATCAACGTGCCGATCCCTGTGCCCGTCGGATCCTTCTCCTTCGGCGGCTGGAAGGATTCGCTCTTCGGCGATTCCCACATCTACGGCCCCGAGTCGATCCACTTCTACACCCGCTCGAAGGTCGTCACGACCCGCTGGCCGAACGCCGAACCGTCCAAGGTTGACCTCGGTTTCCCGAGCAACAGCTAACCTCACTGCTAGAGCAAAGGAGCAACACACATGGCTGACTACACCGACCTCAATGGCGCAGAGCAGAGCTTCGGCGACACCGACGCCCAGCGCGAGGTGCGCGCAAACGACCGCGACTACGTCTTCCACTCGTGGTCGGCGCAGGGAGCGATCAACCCGCTGCCGATCGCCAAGGGCGAGGGCGCCTCGTTCTGGGACTACGACGGCAACGAGTTCCTCGACTTCTCGTCGCAGCTCGTCAACCTGAACCTCGGGCACCAGCACCCCGGCCTCGTCAAGGCCATCCAGGAGCAGGCGGGACGCCTGTCGACGATCCAGCCCGCGATGGCAAACGACGTGCGCGGCGAGCTCGCCAAGCGCATCGTCGAGCACTCCTTCGAGGGTGCCCGCTCGGTGTTCTTCACCAACGGCGGCGCCGAGGCGATCGAATACGCCGTGCGCATGGCGCGTCAGTCGACTGGCAAGCGCAAGATCCTCTCGCGCTACCGCTCGTACCACGGCTCGACCGGCACCGCGATCACCATGACCGGTGAGCCGCGTCGCTGGGCAAACGACGTCATCGACGGGGAGGTCGTGCACTTCTTCGGCCCCTTCCTCTACCGCAGCGCCTTCTGGGCGACCACGCCGGAGGAAGAGGCCGAGCGGGCCCTCGCTCACCTCGAGCAGCAGATCCAGCTCGAGGGTGCGAGCACCATCGCGGCGATTGTGCTCGAGACCGTCACCGGCACCAACGGCGTGCTCGTGCCGCCGCCCGGGTACCTTCCCGGCGTCCGCGAGCTCTGCGATAAGTACGGGATCCTGTTGATCTGCGACGAGGTGATGGTCGGCTTCGGCCGCACCGGTGAGTGGTTCGCATACCAGGGCTTCGACGTGAAGCCCGACCTGGTGACCTTCGCGAAGGGCGTGAACTCGGGCTACGTGCCGCTCGGCGGCGTCGTGATCTCGGAAGACGTGCACAACGCGTTCCTTGACCGCGCGTTCCCCGGCGGGCTCACTTACTCGGGCCACCCGCTCGCGTGTGCTGCCGGCGTCGCCACCTTCGACATCTTTGAAGCAGAGGGCATCATCGAGCGCGTGCGCGATCTGGGATCGCGAATCATCGAGCCGCGCCTGCGCGAGTTCGCTGAGAAGCACAAGTCGGTCGGTGAGTACCGCGGCAAGGGCCTGTTCTGGGCCCTCGAACTGGTGCTGGATCGCGAGACCCACGAGCCGCTCGTGCCGTTCAACGCGGGTGGCGAGGCTGCGGCCCCGTTCAACGCGGTGGTGGCTGCGTGCAAGTCGGCTGGGCTCTGGCCGTTTGCTGCGGGTAACCGCCTGCAGATCGCGCCGCCGCTCGTGATCAGCGAGGAAGATCTCGTTCGCGGTCTCGACATCATTGATGCGGCGCTCGACGTTGCGGATAGCTACTACACCGGTAAGTAGTTCGGTGTCGAAGAGGGGCCTGGTTCACAGAAACCGGGCCCCTCTTGTGTTGGCCCTATATCTTTTTCAGGCGCCGCGCCAGAATGGACAGGAACCCCAAAGACGGGGGATAGATTTCCAAGGAAGGATCCGTTCTTATGAGCGCTCTCGAAGACATCAAGAAGTACGCCCCGAACGCGAGCGACGCCGTTGTCGCCGAAATGGAGAAGACGTACGCGCTTGCGCTGACGAACGCTGACGCGCGCCTCGTCTCCTACAGTGATCCGGCAGAGCTTGCACGAGTGCGCGAGAGCTTCGTGAAGAACAAGCTTGGCGTCACCGACTCTGACGCATCGATCGACGAAGCGATTGCCACCGTCGGTGACCAGGTGCCAGGCCACAAGCAGCGCATGACTGTCTACTACCTCCTCGCCGCACACTACGGCAAGCTCGGCGTCTTCGGAGGCTAACGGGCGGCCCCCGCGGGGCCTGGTGGCCTGGTGACCCAACCCTTGGCTGCCCAACCCTTGGTAGCCCAGCCCCTCGCTGCCCAGCCCCTTGGCTTCCCAACCCTTGGTAGCCCAACCGCTCTGCTCATGTCATGGCTCCTCAGCGAGGTCATCCCTTTTCAGCCGTCGAAAAGGGATGACCTCGCTGAGTCAGGATGGACTGAGCGGCGCGCGGGAGTAGGCTGAGCGCAGAACATCCACCCAGGAGAGGCACCGTTGCTTGACGCACTGACAGGCTTTGTCGTGGTTGGGTTCGCCATCTTCGTCGGGTGGATTCTCGGTCGCACGGGCGTGCTCAACGCTTCCTCGCGCGCGACGCTGAGCGGGCTCGTGTTCTGGGTACTCTCGCCAGCGTTGCTCTTCGTCGTGCTCTCGCAGGCCGACGTCGACGTGCTGTTCTCATCGCTGCTACCCGTGTCAGCACTTGCCGCCCTCGCCGTGATCGGTGGCTACGCCCTCGTTTCGAAGCTCTTCTGGAAGCGATCTGCCGCCGAAACACTCATCGGAGCGCTCGCCGCCGGGCAGGTGAACGCAAACAACATCGGCATTCCGCTGTCGCTCTACATTCTGGGAAGCGCGGCCTACCCTGCACCGATTGTGCTGTTTCAGCTCCTCGTGCTCACGCCGGTGTCTCTGTCGATTCTCGAGGCTGCAGCGAGCGGCCGGTTTCAACTGGGCGCCATCTGGCGGGCGCTGCGCAACCCGATCATCATCGCTTCTGCGCTCGGAACCGCGGTGTCGATGAGCGGTGTGACGCTGCCCACGATCGTGTTTGCGCCGATCGAGCTCATCGCCAACGCCTGTGTTCCCGTGCTCCTCATCAGCTTTGGGGTGTCGCTGCACGGACAGCGCGTACTGAGCTCGGGCGGGCACCGTGGTGAGGTAATCCTCGCGAGCACCCTGAAGCTGTTCGTCATGCCCGCGGTCGCGTGGCTCGCCGCGAGCTACGTGTTCGGCTTGGGGCCGGCGGAGGTGCTTATCGTGGTCGTGCTCGCGGCGCTGCCGAGCGCCCAGAACGTGTTCAACTATGCGCAGCATTTCGGGGTCGGGGAGGCAGTCGCGCGCGACACCGTGCTCATCACGACCATCGGGTGCGTCCCCGTGCTGTTCCTCGCGACGGTGCTGTTGGGCTGACGCCAGTGCTGCTGGGCTCAAGCCAGTGCTGCTGGGCTCAAGCCAGTGCTGCTGACCTGACGCCGCTCCTGGTGAACTGTCCACCCCCGAGTCATCTATTCCACCCCGTGTTTGCCCTTCGCAAGGGTCGGTCTAGATTAATCGGGGCAGTGAGGATGCCAAGCGGGCGCCCCTTTCACCCACGCAGCGCTAGTTTGACTCGCGGACAAGCGCGGTCGTAGGATCCCCTAACAACCATTAGTTAGGTGGACCATGACTCGGTCACGAATACTGCACGCAGCGCTGCAGCGGTTTTCTCGCGGCGACTACTCCGAAACGTCGCTCAAAGACATCGCCGGAGA
>NZ_JBLUNZ020000005.1:0-34313 GCF_048061935.2 Leucobacter sp. BZR 635
AATGAGTACTGGCTCATCGAGCTGCGAGACGACCGCGAAGGCGACGCGCACCTTCATGCCGCTCGAGAGATGCTTGAACGGGGTGTCGACGACAGCCTCGGCCTCTGCGAACCCGATGATCTCGTCGAACTGCTCGCTGATCTCACGCTTGCTGAGCCCGTGTAGCCCGGCCGTCAGCCAGACGTTGTCGCGCACCGTGAGGTCGCCGACGAAGCCGCCAGTGAGCTCGATGAGTGGCGCGACGCCTCCGTGCACCTTGACGGTGCCCTCGTCTGGGAGCAGCACCCCCGCGACGAGCTTCAGCAGCGTCGACTTGCCCTGCCCGTTCCGGCCGACGACACCGATCGCCTCGCCCGGGGCGACGTCAAAGGAGACGTTTCGCAGCGCCCAGAACTCGCCGGGCCGCGTGCGGCGCTTGCTCCCCGCGAACAGGTCCTTGAAGCTGCGACGCGAGCTGCGGTTGCGCTTGAAGCGCACGCCGAGATCCACAACCGAGATGATGTTTTGCGTGTTCGTCATCGGATCAGATTTCCTTCAGTACGCCGCCGATTGAGCGGCGGAACACCCACTGCCCGAGCGCGAGGGCGGCGAGTGAGATCACGGCGGCGGAGGCGACGAGGCCCCAGTCAAGCTGGCTCGGGAAGAATCCCGCTCGGAACAGCGAGAAGATGCCCGACAGCGGGTTGAGCCAGGCGAGCGGTACGGCGAAGTCAGGCAGGTCGGCCGCGCCGTAAATGATGGGGGAGGCATAGAAGAGCACCCGCAGCAGCAGCTTGACGGCGCGTTCGAGATCGCGGAAGAACACGACGAGCGGCGCAATCATGAGGCTGAGACCGAGGGTGAGGATCGCGAGCAGGATCACACCCAGCGGAAAGAGCACGAGCTGCCACGACACGGTGGCCCCGGCAAACACGGCGAACAAGACGAGTACGGGGAGGCTGAGGAGAAACTCGATCCCCTTCGAGGCGACGATTCTGCCGACCCAGATCCAGCGGGGGAGCGCGATCGAGCGCACGAGCCGCACGTCGCGCAGGAATGCCCGGGTGGCGTCGGTGAGGGATCCGTTCACCCACATCCACGGCAGCAGCGCGGTGAGGAGGAAGACGATGTAGGGCTGTTCTCCGACCGAACGATCGAAGACCTGCGTGAACACGAACCAGTAGATGACGCTCATGAGCAGCGGGTCGAGCACTGACCAGAGATAGCCAAGGACCGAGGTCGAGTACCTGACCTTCAGATCGCGTTTGGTGAGCAGCCACAGCGAGGACCAAGCCGTGCTGCGCCTACCGCCCCCCGGGCCATTTTCGGATGTCTTCACAGGAACTATCTTGCCGGGTTCAGCTCTGCCGCGCACTATAGCTCGCGGACCGCTGTTCATTTGGTAGGTTAGTGGGGTGCTGCCAGAAACCCCGTCTTCGCCGTCTGACCCATCGCCGGACGCGGAACTCGGTGCTGCAGAAAGTCGGCCGACCCTCGCATACAGCGATATGCCCTCCGCGCTCGACCCGAGCGAAGTCGTTTCAGCTGAGTCGGACGCTGGCGAGTCGGACGCTGGCGAGTCGGATGCTGTCAAGTCGGCTCGCGACGACGCGTCAGGCGACGAGGCCGCTGCTGCAGCCATGAACTCGGACGACACGAGAGTCATTCCCCGGGTGTCGGCTGCATCGGCCGCGCCGCCAGTGTCGGCCGCCCCGCCGGTCTCTGCAGTCCCCGCTTCGTCAGTGATCCAGCCTGAAACTCCGGCGACTCCGGCGACTCCGGCGACTCCGGCGACTCCGGCCCCCGCCGACGCGTCGCCCGTGCCCGCTGGCGCTGAGCCCGTAGCCGCGCCGCGCGCGCGGCGCACCCGGCCGGTTGCGCCGAGTGAGGCCGCCGAAGCACCTGAAACTCCCGCCCGCAACCGCATCGAGGTGCCGACACCCTCTGTGGTGCGTGCGCGAGAGCGCGGCCGGATCGCCGAGCAGAACCCTGTCGTGCTTCGCACCGAGATGCTTACGAAGGTGTACGGCGCGACGGTCGCAGCGAACGAAGTCTCCTTCGAAGTGCATGCCGGGTCGCTCACGGGCGTGGTCGGGCCAAACGGTGCCGGTAAGACCACGACGCTGTCGATGATCAGCGGCCTACTGCGGCCGAGCTCCGGTCGCGTTGCCGTCGGCGACGTCGACGTGTGGGCTGATGGGGCGGCAGCGAAGCGGCTCATCGGAACGCTCCCGGACCGTCTGCGACTGTTCGACCGGCTGACGGGCGCACAACTGCTCTACTACTCTGGCGTCCTGCACGGCGTCGCCGAGGCAGACGTCGCGCAGCGCAGCGGCGAGCTCGCTGTGGCGTTCGGTCTGGAGTCTGCGCTTGACCGGCTCGTATCGGATTACTCCGCTGGCATGCAGAAGAAGATCGCGCTTGCGTGCTCGATGATCCACGCCCCCGACGTGCTCGTGCTTGATGAGCCGTTCGAAGCGATCGACCCGGTGTCAGCCGCTAACGTGACGGACATCCTCGAGAAGTATGTCGCCGGCGGCGGCAGCGTGGTCATGTCGAGCCACAGCCTCGATCTCATTCAGCGCGTCTGTGACCACGTGGTCATCATCGTCGACGGATCGGTTATCGCGCAGGGCACGGTCGACGAGGTGCGTGACGGCACCAGTCTCGAAGAGCGCTTCCGGCTCCTCACCGGTGTCGACGAATCACAGAAGGGACTGCAGTGGTTGCACGGCTCTTCCGACTCCGAGTAGCGCTCGCCGGGGGCCTGTTCCGCGGCTCGGTACTCCGCGGGATCCGTGTCGCTTTCCTGCTCTTGCTCGCGCTCGCTGCCACCGCATTCGTTCCCTTTGCCGTGGCCTGGCTCACCGACCCGGGCCAGCTGCGCAACGTGCTCGATGTCACGATCGGGTCGGTAGTGCTCGCAGTTGCACTGCTCATTCCGCTGTTTGACAGTCGACGCACGCTCGTACCCAGGCAGTTCGCCCAGTTCCCGGCACGTCCGGCAAACATTGCGTTGTCGATGCTCGTGACGACGGTCGTAAGCTGGCCGTTCCTGATTCTTGTGGCCTGGCTGGTGGCGCTTTGGCTTGCGCGACCCGAGTGGCACACGGGCGGCGGGATCGTACCGCTCGCACTCGTACTCACCGCACTGTTCGCTGTCGTCGCAGTTCGCGTAGGATCGGGCCTCTCGCAGCTCGTCGTCGGCGAACGCTTTGCGGGTAGCCTCCGGCTCACCGGCGCGGTGCTGTGCATCGCCTTCCTGCCGCTGCTCGTGTTCGTGGTCGCGGAAAGCCTCGGCTCCGACACGAACCAGGTACTCATCGACGCGTCTGAAGTGCTGGCCTGGACGCCGTTTGGTGCAGGATTCGCCGCACTCACCGAAGCTGCTGCTGGCGAGCAGGAGTCCGCGATGCTACGGCTCGCTGTGCTGGGGGGCACCGTGATTGTGCTCGTGATTGCATGGTTTGCCATTGTCAGCCGGTCGCTCAGCACCGTTGAGCGCCCGCGTGATGTGCTGAGCGCGCGTCGCGGCCTCGGCTGGTTCGAACGCTTCCCCGCCAGACCCGCTCCCGTGATCGCCGCAAGGCAGCTTACATACTGGCAGCGTGATCCGCGTTACCGTATCGCGCTCCTCGCATTGCCGATTGCGCCCGTCGGGGTCGTCGCGGCGTTCCTCGTGGCCGGCGCAGATGTCACACTTGCTGCCGCGCTGCCGCTGCCCATCTTTATGCTGCTGCTCGGCTGGTCGCAGCACAATGACATCGCGATGGACTCCACCGCGATCTGGGAGCATGTCGCAAGCGGCATCAAGGGCTGGGCTGATCGTGCGGGCCGGCTGGCCCCGATCCTCATCTTCGGACTGCCCGCGGCCATTATCGGCTCGAGCATCACCGTCACCTTTATGGGCGACTGGCGGGCGCTTCCCGCGGTGATCGGCATGAACGTTGGCGTGCTGTTCATCGCCACCGGCGTTGCCTCGGTGTTCTCCGCGCTCATGCCGTACCCGGCGACGCGACCGGGAGATAGCCCCTTTGTGCAGCCGCAGTGGTCAGGCTCGGGATCGGGCACCTCGCAGACGATGTCGATGCTCGTTGCGCTCGTGCTGTCGGTTGCCCCGGTGTGGGCGTCGGCTGCTGCGATCGCCGATGTGTCCTTCCTGGGCAACATGTGGGCGCTTGCGTTCGGCGTGGGCTTCGGCCTCGTCGTGCTTATCGGCGGCGTGGCAATCGGCGGGAAGATTTTTGACAAGCAGGGTCCCGAGATCCTCGCTGTCACGCAAATCTTCGACTAAGCCAGGGTTCGACTCACGGAGCGCCTGAGCGGGTACAATGCCTGCATGGGTATTTTCACGCGCAACGCACCGGACACCGGCGGAAGCCTCGATGTTCTCGATCGCGAACTGGAAGAGCTCATCCAGGACTCGCAGATCGAGGACGGCGATCACGAGCGATTCTCGCACTACGTGCCGAAGGACAAGATCGTAGAGTCCGCTGTCACGGGTAAGGCCGTGCGGGCGCTCTGCGGGAAGAAGTGGACGCCGTCGCGCGATCCCGAGCGCTTCCCCGTGTGCCCCGACTGCAAGAAGGTCTACGAGCGGATGAAGAAGTAGCCCGACCTGCTCGCGCACTCACGGTTACGGGCGCAGGGTTCTGGGCTCTGGGCTCTGGGCTCTGGGCTCTGGGCTCTGGGCTCTGGGCGCAGGGCTCTGGGGCGCAGCGGTCAGCTCTCGCTTCCTCTCCGACCCTATTAATTCAAACCGACCCTTGCGTGGGGCGAAAACGGGGCGGAATAGATTAAACGGGGCCGTGTAGCTGCGGGATGCGACATGCTGCGGCTCAACGCCAGCGCGGGAGACCGCTGGGATCGCCGAGCACCGTAAGTCTCGCACCGGCACCGGCACCGGCCGCGGAGGCGGGAGCGCCTCAGAGAACTCCCACCGGGTGTGCACACGTCGCGGGCACGTGCTGACCGCTCAGATAAGTGCCCTCAACCGTGAAGACTCGGTTTGAGCGTGGTGGTGAGAACGATTCCGTCTTAGCGGTACTCGGTCGGGATCGCGGGGTCGCCGCGGGTGAGGCTCATCGCGACGCGGGGGAGCTCCGCAATGGACTCGCGGTGGCGCTTGCGGGCCAGCTCGATGCCGTCCGAGCCGATGTACTGTGGTTGGATCTCACCGCGGACAACGAGGTGCTCGAGCACCTCGCGGCTCGTCTCGGCAACCTCGGCCCCCTCGTCTGCCCCTCCCGGGCCATCGCCCAGGAAGATGAGCTCGGAGCGGGCGACACCGCGGGCGTTGTGCAGTCGGCGCACACTCTTGCGTCCGCCGACGGAAGCCTTGTCGGTGCTCTTCTTTGCGACGGAGACCCACTCGCCGTTGTCGTCTTCACGCGCGACGAGCTTGTAGACCATGCCCATGGTCGGGCTGCCGGAGCCGACGACAACCGAGGTGCCGACACCGAAGGAATCGACGGGTGAGGCGGCGAGGGCGGCGACGGTGTGCTCGTCGAGATCGTTCGTGACGGTGATCCGGGTGTTGGTTGCACCCAGCGAGTCGAGGAGTTCGCGCACCTCGACGACGATGACTGGGAGGTCGCCCGAGTCGATGCGTACGGCGCCGAGCGCGGTGCCGGCGACCTCGACCGCGGTGCGGACGCCCTGCTCGGTGTCGTAGGTGTCGACGAGCAGCGTGGTGTCGGGTCCGAAGGCTGCGATCTGCGCTTCAAATGCTTCGCGCTCGCTGTCGTGCAGCAGCGTAAACGAGTGCGCGGCGGTGCCCATTGTGGGGATCCCGTAGCTGCGGCCCGCCTCAAGGTTCGAGGTCGCGCTGAAGCCGGCAACGTAGGCGGCGCGTGCGGCAGCGACTGCGCTGCGCTCTCCGGTGCGGCGTGAGCCCATCTCGGCGAGCGGCTTACCGTTTGCCGCGTAGACCATGCGCGAGGCGGCCGTGGCGACCGCGGAGTCGTAGTTCATGATGCTCAGCGCGAGCGTTTCGAGGATGACGCCCTCGGCGAAGCTCGCTTCGACGGTGATGAGCGGGGAGCCGGGGAAGAACACCTCGCCCTCGGGGTAACCCCAGATGTCGCCGGTGAACTTGTAGTTTGCGAGCCAGTCAATGGTCTCTGCGCTGACGACGTTGTTGGTGCGGAGAAACTCGAGTTCGGCATCGGTGAAGCGGAACTCGGTGATGGCTTCGAGGAGGCGCCCGGTGCCCGCAACCACGCCGTAGCGTCGTGCCCCGGAGAGCCTGCGCGCGAACAGCTCGAAGACGCTGTTGCGGTGTGCGGTGCCGGCTTTCAGCGCGGCATCGACCATAGTGAGCTCGTAGTGGTCGGTGAGCAAAGCAGTTGAGGTATGCACCTCGCCAGCATAGCTAACGGAAGTCCCGTGACGCGATAGCGTGTGGCGCGGGGAGCGGTTCGAAGTCGTGCGCGATGACGTTAAACACCCCCTCGGGTGAGCGGTCGGCGACCCCGCGCACGATGAGCGCGGGGGCAGACTGGGCGACAAACCGGTGTGCCTGCCAGACCTTCGCCCAGACAACAAGATTCACTGTGCCGCTCTCGTCTTCGAGCGTGACAAACGTGACGCCCGCCGCTGTGCTGGGCCGCTGCCGATGGGTGACGAGGCCGGCGACCGCGACGGTCGACCCGTTGGGGGCATTCCGCGCGAGGTCTGAGCGCGCGATGCCGCGAGCATCGAGGGTCTCGCGGAGCAGCGCAAGCGGGTGGGTGCCGGTTGCGACGCCCGTCGTCCAAAGGTCGAGGGAGGTCTGCTCGGCTTCTGAGAGCACGGGAAGGAGCGGCGGCTGCACGTGCACGGCGATCCCCGGCAGGAAGCGGTCGCGGTTCTCGGCCGCCGGGCCGGCACCCCAGAGTGCGTCTCGCCGGTTCAGTCCGAGGCCAGCGCACGCCCCCGCGGAGGCGAGCGCCTCGAGTTTCTCACGGTCGAGGTCTGCGCGACGGGCAAGGTCAGCGAGGTCGGCGAACGGGCCAGAGGAGCGCGCCGCAACGATCCGCTCGGCGACACGCTCCCCGATACCGCGCACCTCGGCGAGCCCGAGCCGCACGGCGTGGGCACCGTCACGGCGATGCTTGCCGCTCGCGTCTTCAGCGGTGTCGTTGAACGCGCCGACAATCGGTTGATCGTGCTCGGCGCACTCGGGGAGGCCCGTGGGCGGCAGCGGTCGGGTCGCAGCGGGGTCGGCCGCTGACCCAGCCGCAGCACTGCCGGCGGTGCTGACTGCGGCAGTGGCTGCGGCACTGACAGCAGCACCGCCCGCGGCGCGGTCTGTGCGCGCTTCGACCCCCGCGTGCACTGCCGAGCGCTGCACGTCGGGCGGCAGTACCTTGACGCCGTGCCGCTTCGCGTCCTCGGCGAGGCTGCGCGCGGAGTAGAACCCCATCGGCTGCGACTGCAAGAGCCCCGCGAGGAATACCGCCGGGTAGTGCAGTTTCAGCCATGAGCTCACGTAGACGATGAGCGCGAAGCTGATCGAGTGGCTCTCGGCGAACCCGAAGTCGGCGAAGGACTCGAGCTGCGTGTAGACGAGCTGTGCCTGCTCGCCGTCGATGCCGTTCGAACGCATGCCTGCGAAGATCTTCTCGCGCAGCGAATCCATGCGCTCTTTGCCGCGTTTGGAGCCCATCGAGCGCCGCAGCAGATCCGCGTCCTCGCCCGTGCACCCGCCGACGGTTGTTGCGATCTGCATGAGTTGCTCCTGGAAGAGGGGGATCCCGAGCGTGCGCTTGAGCACCGGCTCGAGGCTCGGGTGCGAGTAGGTGATCTCCTCCTTGCCGGCCCGGCGCCGCAGGTACGGGTGCACCGCGCCGCCCTGGATCGGGCCCGGGCGGATGAGCGCGATCTCGATGACGAGGTCGTAGAAGCTGCGCGGCCTGAGCCTGGGCAACGTGTTCAGCTGCGCGCGGCTCTCGACCTGGAAGACGCCGATGGCGTCGCCCCGGCAGAGCATGTCGTAGACGCCCTGTTCCTCCTTCGGGATCGTGTCAAACGTCCACTCCTCGCCGGTTGCCGCCGCGACCATGCGGAGTGTTTTATCGATCGCGCTGAGCATGCCGAGGCCGAGCAGGTCGAACTTCACGAGCCGCATCGCCGCGCAGTCGTCCTTGTCCCACTGCAGCACGGTGCGATGCTCCATGCGAGCGTGTTCGATCGGGCAGACCTCGCCGACGGGCCGCTCGGTGAGCACCATGCCGCCCGAGTGAATGCCGAGATGCCGTGGGGCCCCCTTCAGCTCGGCCGCGAGGCGGAGCACAGCCTCGGGGATTGCCGCGTAGGGGGAGCTGAGGTCGTTACCCGGAGTGTTCCCTGGCTTTCCTGGGCGCTCCCGCCGCTGGGTTCGCTCACTGCCCGCGTCGCGCGCGTTTCCGGTTTTGTGGACCGGGGCCTGCGCGTGCTGCGCCGCACCCTCGCCGGTGTGAGGGCTGCTGACCTCTGGGAAGTCGTCGTGGTGGCTGATGCCGCTCGTCCACGCCCGCTGCTCTGCGGGGCTGTAGCCGAGCGCCTTTGCTGCGTCGCGGATCGCCGCCTTCGGACGATACGTGATGACGTTCGCGACCTGCGCCGCGTTGCGCCTGCCGTACTTCGCGTACACGTACTGGATCATCTCCTCGCGCCGCTCGGAATCGAAGTCGACGTCGATGTCCGGCTCCTCTTCGCGCAGGCTCGACAGAAACCGCTCGAACGGCAGGCCGTAGAAAATCGAATCGACCGAGGTGACCTTTAAGAGGTAGCAGATCGCTGAGTTCGCGGCGGATCCGCGCCCCTGGCAGAGGATCCCGCGCGAGCGCGCCTCCCGCACAATGTCGTGCACGATGAGGAAGTAGCCGGGGAAGTCGAGCTGCTCGATGACATCGAGCTCGCGTTCGATTCGCTCCCGCCTCGGAGCGTCGAGTGCGTCGCGGCCCGCCCCGTAGCGCTCCGCGGCGCCCTGCCAGACGAGCTCCCGAAGCCAGCTCATCTGGGTGTGCCCCTCGGGGAGGTCGAGCTTCGGGAGCCGGGGCGTCGCCTCCCTGAGGGAGAATGCCAGCTCGCGCGCGAGCGGCACGGTGCGGGCGACGGCGTCGGGATGCCCGGCGAAGTGACGCAGCATCGCCGCGGGACTGCGGAGGTGCGCGGCCCCCGAAGCCGGCAGGTGCGGGTCGAGCTCGGCGAGGCTGCGCCGGGAGCGGATCGCCGACATCGCCTCTGCGGTGCGGGTCTCGGGGCGTGTCGCCGCGTGCACCGCCCCCGTCGCGAGTGTCGGCAGGCCAGCCTCGGCGGCGAGTGCTGCGAGCCGCGCGTTGCGTTCGTCATCGCCGGGGTGGCCGTGATGCGTGAGCTCGACGAACACGTTGTCGTGCCCGAAGAGCGAGGTAAGCCGGTCGAGTTCGGCGCGCGCCGCAGCGTCGCCGAGCCGGCCGCCCTGCCCGGCTCCCGGAATGCTGCCGCGCCCGCCTGGGCCACCGCGGCTGCTTGCGCGGCCTGCGCTGCCCGGGCTGTCACTACGTTCGAGCGCCCGCCGCACCGCGCCCTTGCGGCAGCCGGTAAGGATGGCCCACTCGCCATTCGCCGCGGCCGCGAGCTCCTCAATGTCGTAGTGGGGGCGGCCCTTCTCGCCGCCCGCGAGCTGCGCCTCGGTGATCGCGGCCGCGAGCCGGTGGTAGCCGCCCGTGCCGCGGGCGAGGGCGAGCAGGTGCGTGCCCGCGGGGTCGGCCGCGCCGAGCTGTGGGGCGTCGAGACCGAGCGTGAGCTCCGCCCCGTATACGGTGAGGAAATCGGGCGCTGCGAGTGCGGCCTCCGCGAATCTTGGCGCGCCGTAGAAGCCGTCGTGGTCGGTGAGCGCGAGGCCCGCGAGCCCGAGCCGGCGTGCCTCGGTGACGAGCTGCTCGGGGGAGGACGCGCCGTCGAGGAAGCTGTAGTGGGAGTGCGCGTGCAGCTCCGCGTACTCGGGCAGTGAGGATCGCGCGCGCTCAGTCATAGCGGCCCTCCGCGAACCAGCTTGCGGCAGCGCCCGGCACGTCGGCCTCGCGGGCATTGGGGCGGGCACCGGGTCGGGCACCGGGGTGGGCGCGGACGAGCAGCAGCCAGCTGTCACCGGTGTCGAGCTCGACCTGCAGCCGGAACCGCTCGGGCCTGCCCTCCCACCAGCGCTCGCGGATCGGCCACGGCTTCGACCAGCCACGCACCGCGCCCGGCGTCTGCTGCGCCTCCACGCTCAGCGCGTGCGGAATCGCCGAGAGCAGCTCTTCATCGTCGATCCCCACAACCTCGCCGCCCGCGTCGAGCAGCCGGGCCCGCAGCGGTGGGGCAAACACGAGGCTTGGGGTCGGCCCCGTGAGCGATCCGGGCCACGGACCCGGGGAACGGTCGCGCCTGGGAGCGGATCCCCAGTGGGTGAAGCGCTGCCGGTCACGCAATAACCGCCCGCCGTCGAGCGACATCGTTCCGACGCCACCCGGGCCGAGCAGCCCCTGCGCCCGACTGAGATGGTGGTGCACACGCTCGTCGGGCCCGCTCGTCCACAGCCCGGGCTCGTGCGCGGCGCTCCGGTCGGTCCGCACGGGCGCGATCCGCACCGCCGAGATGCCCGCCCCCGCGCGCTCGTCGCCCGCCCCCGCAAACCCCGCAACGAGGCTCTCTGACTGCCAACGCAACCTTGCGAGCGTGTCCTGCGGCGAGAAGAACCGCGGGTGCGCCCAGTCGCGTTCGTGCCGCACGCCGATGTCATCGGTGAGCGTCACCCGCAGCGACGTGCACACAAGCCGCTCCGCAGTCAGGGCGCCGATGAAGCGTTCGACGAGGGCACTGCACGCGAATGCGAGCTGCTCGGTGCCCGCAACTGGCGGCTCAAAATCGAGGCTCAGCACGAAGTCGCGCGCCGCCTGCTGCGCGCGGATCGGCTCGCCACGCTCGGCATCCTCGCCGCTGGCATGCCGGTGCGCGAGCACCCCGGCCGGGCCAAAACGCGCCCGCACAGCATCTTCCGGGAGCGCAGCAAACGCACCGAGCGTGTAGATGCCGAGCCCGGGAAGCAGCTCGCCCAGGCGTTCATCGGTGCCGCGCGCGACGGGCAGCTCGCTGAGAAACGCGGCAGACTCGCCCGGGGCGACGATCCACACTCCATCACCGGGGGAAGGACCGACGCTCGCTGCCTGCTCCGCCGCGAAACGGCCGTCGGCGACCCCGACTCGGGCCGCCCCGAGCCCCTCGTCGTGCGCAAAACCGCGCAACACGGCGGCGACCGCGTGCTCGCCGCCGTAGTAGCGTGCGGGCCCGCGCGCCCGCATCGCCACGAGCCCGGGGCGGATCTCCTCGATCTCCGGCACGAGCTCGGTGAGCTTTGCGAACACGGGCGCGAAGTCGCGCGGCTCGCTAGCGCTGTCTGCCGCGCGCGCAGCCACACCGCTGCCCGGCCTCGGCCAGTCGGTGAGGTTGAGCACAATGACGCGTTCGGGAGGCACTGTTCACACCGCCCTGAGGGCGCGTAGCGGTGGTGCCTCGCGACGATCCACCGCGAGACGGCCGCGCTCGAAGCGCACGGAGTGGCGTCTCAAGCCGCGGCGATCCTCTGACTGCACCGTGAGCTCGCGCGCTGTGAGCGCGCCGTGACCGGCTCCGAGCCCCGCCCAGCGCGACGATAGGACCGTGAGCCGCGACTCGCTACGCGCCCACTCGCCAACGACCACGAGGGCGGCACCGTGCTCGCGCAGCCGTGCCGCGAGCCGCTCGATGTCGGCGGGGGAGACACGGGTCTCGAACCGCGCGACCACGACCGAAAGTGTCTCGCTGAGCGTGCCCGCAAGTGTGAGCGCGTGCTTGCCGGGCTCGGGTATGAGCACGCAGCGGTCGAGCGCAATGCCGAGCGACACGGCAGCCTCGGCCCCGAACTCTGGGCAGCCGAGCACTCCGCACCAGGCCCCGCCCTGCGAGGCCTCCGCAAGGAACGCGAGCGCGAGTTGCCACGAACCCTGCACCGAATACGCGGAGCCCGCCCGGAGCGCCCCGCCCGGCAGCAGCGCCCCGAGCCCCGGGGCCGTGGGCAGTGCGCGCTCGTCGATCCGCAGCGGCTGCATCTCGGAGATGCGCTGCTGCAGCTCGGGAAGCGAGGCTGCGGAACTCATGCGACCATATTCGAACATATGTTCGAATCAGTCAAGCTCGAAGTCGTGGCGCCCGCGTGTCGGCGAAGCGGCATAGGATGGGGGTGATGAATGAAGACGATCTTGAGGAATACGAACGCGAAGCAGAGCTGGCGCTGTTTCGTGAATATCGCGATATCGCGAGTCAGTTCCGATACGTAGTCGAGACCGAGCGCCGCTTCTACCTCGCCAACGAGGTCGATCTGAAGCGGAACGATGCGGGCAACGATTTCTACTTTGAACTCACCATGGGTGACGTGTGGGTGTGGGATGTGTACCGCTCCGACCGCTTCGTGAAGTCCGTGCGCGTGCTCACCTTCAAGGACGTGAACGTCGAAGAGCTATCGGCTCGCGAATTCAAACTGCCGCAGGAGCTCTCACTCGACGAGTAGTTCTCATGTGGGCTGATGCGCCGTTTGGCGTGGCCGGGTGACGCAGTCCTCCTAGGCGCGGTGTTCAATCATTCTCCACAGCCGAGCGAAATGCTTCGGACGGCCAGATCCTTCCACAACTCGCACTAACTGACGCAGCATTATTTGCGCGCACTGCATGCTGTTGATATGACCCCAACGCCTGTTCTCGCACGCTGCCCGATCGTTCTGTTGTGGCGGATCCTGGCCGCAGCATCCCTGCTCGGCCTGGGCGCGGGAGCGCTTGCGGTACCTGTGCTGGTATTGCCGCAGCAGTCTGTGTTCGCGTCTGGGGTCACCACACCTGCACCTGCATCTGTCGCGGCATCCGTCGGGTTCTCCGCGACCGCGCCTACTGCGACCGCGCCTACCGCGCCTACCGCGCCTACCGTGCCTCCTGAGCGCTGGTTACCGCCGCTCGGCCCGCCGCTCGCGGTTTCCGGACCGTATCTTCCGCCGCCGACGCCGTACGCCGCAGGGCATCGCGGCATAGACATTCCGGGACGACCGGGTGAGTCAGCGCTCGCGCCGGTTGCTGGCACGGTGAGCTTTGTTGGCAAGGTCGCGGATCGACAGGTGCTCTCGATCCGCGTCGACGCGCGCACTGTTGTCTCATTCGAGCCCCTCGAACAGGGCGAGAGTGGGCTCGCCGAAGGGGACAGTGTTGTGCGGGGACAGATCATCGGCGAAACCGGTGAGGGCGGCCACTGCCTCGCTGAGTGCCTGCACCTCGGGGTGCGCGTCGACGACGAATACGTGAATCCGTTGCGCTACTTCTCCGAGCGGCCGGTGCTCTTGCCCTGGTAGCCGCGGCAGTGTCCCCTTAATCCCCAAGCAGAGCCCCAAGCCCAAAAATCCTCCAGTGGGTCCGCAAGGTTAGCTAGGCGCGTGGGTGTGCCTGCCGGTATGTTGCGGCGAGGCGCTCCATCGACACGTGCGTGTATACCTGGGTGCTTGACAGACTCGCGTGGCCGAGCATCTCTTGCACGACACGGAGGTCCGCGCCGCCGTCGAGGAGGTGCGTTGCCGCGGTATGGCGGAACGTGTGCGGGCCGCTTGGCCCGCCGCCGGGCTCGCGTTCGAGTTCGCGCGACACGAGTCGATACACGGCACCGGAATTCAGGGGAGCTGCGTTGCGGTTGCCGATGAACAGCGCCCTGTGGTGCTGCGGTGCCTCAGGGGTGCTGCGAGCAAGGAGCTGTGGGCGTGCGTCAGCAAGATAGCGCTCGAGCGCCTTGGCCGCAGGTACTCCGAGCGGCACAACCCGCTCCTTATTGCCTTTACCGACCACGCGCACGCTGCGCTCACGCCGGTTGAAGCCGTCGAGCTCCAGAGAGGTGAGCTCGGAGACACGCAGCGCCGAGGAGTACAGCAGCTCGAGAACAGCGTGATCCCGAACCTGCTCCGGGTCTCCGCCCGAGGCGCGCTCGGCTACGCGCGTGAGTACGCGGTCCATCTGCTCCTGCGACAGGACGCGCGGAAGCGCCTTCGGCACCCGGGGCGTGCGCAACCGTGAGGCGGGATTTCCCGGAACCAAGCTGCGAGACTCGAGCCACGACCCGAAGGATTTGAGTGTCGCCACGTTTCGCGCAATCGTCGACGGCGCGAGCCCGCGCTGCTGCCGCTCCCATAGCCATGAACGCATGAGCTCGAGGTCCGCGTCGGCGAGTTCGTGTAGTCCCTGGTCGCCTGCAAACGCAGCGAATTCGGTGAGATCCCTCCGGTAGGAACGGATCGTGTGCGCCGAGTACCCATATTCGAGGCGCGCCGCATCGATAAACGCCGACACCGCATCGCTGAGCCTCATGCCCCCTATCCTGACGGACAATGCTGGGCATGCCACTGCCGGGCGCGGTGATTCGTGATTGTCGCCGCACGGTGAAGACGCAACCGCGCACCGCGGTTGCGCTCATGTGCGGCGAACAAGCTGCCACATAGGAATGCCTTCGGAATCAGGCGGTGTCTGGACAACGTAGCGAAGCAGCTCAAGCTCGGCGAGCGTATCCGCGGTCTCTCTGCGCGATAGCCCAGCCCGAACAGCCGTATCTGCGGCGGAGCGGCCGCCAGTGAGGGGGAGCGCGTCGAGCACGCGCACATGCAGCGGTGGGGTTCGATCCGGGGAATCGCTTGAGGCTTGCCCGTCACCGCCGGGAACGGAACTAGCAGGGTCTGCGCCAAGGAGCTCGAGGAGTTCCTGCCCGTTCGTGACGAGGACCGCGCCGTACTCGCGCACGAGTCGGTGACAGCCTGCCGAAGCCGCGGAGGTGATGGCCCCCGGAACAGCCCCGAGAAGCCGCCCCAACTCGGCGGCATGCCCCGCGGTGTTCAGTGTTCCCGAGCGCACCCCGGCCTCGGTCACAAGTACAGCTCCGGCGAGCGCCGCGATGATCCTATTGCGCTGCAAGAACCGCCACCGCGTTGGTGCTGAGCCCGGGACCAGCTCCGAACAGATTGCCCCCTGGCTGGCAACCCGCGTGAGGAGCTGGTCATGCGCCGCGGGGTACGGGCGGTCTGCCCCGCCCGCGAGCACCGCGACGGTGGGGGAGCCGAGCGCGAGCGCTGTTCGGTGAGCGACGGCATCAACGCCGTACGCGGCCCCCGAAATGATCGTGAATCCGGCGGTGCAGGCCTCGCTGCTGAGCTCGGTCGTGACATGGCTGCCATACCCGGTGCAAGCACGCGCCCCAACGACCGCGAGTGCCTGCGCGCGAAGCGCTTCGACAGATCCGCGCACCCACAACACGTGCGGCGAGTGCGAGCCCAGGTCGTCGACCTGGCTCGGCCACCGCGCGTCTTCCGGCGTTACAAGCGTCATCTGTGTCGCGAGCGCTGTTTCGAGATCACGCACCGTCGCGGTTCGGTCAAGCCGTGGTCTCCAACGCGTGAGTGCCGCACTCAACTGCCGCTGCGACAGCGGGACGTCTCCGGATCCTCGCCCACGGAGTTGC
Organism: Leucobacter sp. BZR 635; assembly: GCF_048061935.2. Classification (NCBI taxonomy): domain Bacteria; kingdom Bacillati; phylum Actinomycetota; class Actinomycetes; order Micrococcales; family Microbacteriaceae; genus Leucobacter; species Leucobacter sp. BZR 635. The sequence continues at coordinate 15,478 of NZ_JBLUNZ020000005.1, forward strand.
TTCGTGATCGCATGAGGAGAGTACTTGCCCGCGACGAGATCCAAGGCGTGCTGCGGCCCGAGCGCTTCGATGAGTTCCCCAGCCGCCGCATCGCCCGGCTCGGTGAGCCGTGACCACACCGCACGCGCAAGCAGCACGTCGAGCGCTGCCGCGGAAAGCTCGCGCTCGCCGCAGAGTGACCCGAGAAGCTTGCGCGTCTCCGTGTCTGCGCGAATGAGGGGCTTCGATGGCCGCGGTGAAACCGACACTTCCCTATCCGGCTGTTGTGGAGCCGCCTGGTCAGTGACCGTTGCTGGCAGCTGAGCGCGAGCGGGAGTGTGAGCGGGAGCGTGTGTTTGCCTGCTCTGTGTCATCAGGAGACCCCTCTCATCGTGAGTGCTTGTGCGACCTCGCTGCGCCCTGGACGCGGCACTTCTGCGAGGTCAGCGATTGACCAAGCGATGCGCAAAATTCGGTCATAGCCACGAAGCGTGAGCCCTCCGTGCGCGAGTGCGCGGTCAATCGCGGCAGTCGTCGCCGTCGGCAGCCGCATGGTTGTGCTCCGTAGCCAATCACCCGGGACCTCGCCGTTGAAGTTCCACGGTGTGTCTGCGAGGCGAACACGGGCTCGCTCACGCGCACGCTCTACTCGGGTACGCAGCTGGGCGCTTGTCACACCGGAACTCACCGGGTTCTCTGCCGCTGCACTAGTGAGGAGCACGCTACTCACTCTGCGCACATTCAGTCGCAGGTCGATTCGATCGTTCAAAGGGCCCGAGAGCCGGCCGAGATAGCGCATGCGGGTGTTGGGGGAGCAGGTGCACGCGAACGCCGTTTCGGGAGCGCCGGCGTTTCCGCAGGGGCAGGGGTTTGCTGCGAGGACGAGTTGGAGTTTTGCTGGCAGCACCGCGTGCAGCTTGGCGCGGGAAATGGTGATGGTTCCTGCTTCGAGTGGCTCGCGCAGGTCATCGAGAACGACCCTGCCGAACTCGGGTGCCTCGTCCATGAAGAGCACACCGTAGCTTGCGCGCGAGATTGCGCCTGGCCGGATACCGCGCGCATCGCCGCTACCGACTATCGCGGCGGACGAGGCGGTGTGATGGGGGCTCTCGAACGGCGGCCGGCGAACCAGCGAGTGCAGCGAAGATCCGCTGAGCGAAGCGATGCTACTCGCGACGAGCGACTCGTGCGGCGAAAGATCGGGGAGGATCGTGGCTAGTCGTGTGGCAAGTAGTGTCTTCCCGGAGCCTGGCGGCCCGACGAGTGAGATGTGATGGCGGCCAGCTGCGGCAACCACCATCGCTTCGACGGCCTCCTCCTGCCCGATAATCTCAGACATATCGACGGTCTCCGTGCGGGCGGCAGCACTCGCGTCGGGTGGCCCGAGGGCAGCAGAGGGCGCACCGCGGCCCTGATGAGTAGGCGAGTCACCGGTATCAGACCAGTCCCCGGCCTCGTTACGGTGCCAGGAAACAGCGGCACCGAGGCTCGCTGCCTCGACTACCTCGATATCCGGAACGAGGCGGGCCTCGGTTGCGGCTTCCGAGGGAACGAGGACTCGTGCAAACCCAAGATCCCGGGCTGCGATGACGGTACTCAGCAGCCCGGCCGGACGCCGCAGCCCGCCATCGAGCCCCAGCTCGCCGATGTGCGCGGTGTCGGCGAGTTTGGCGGTGGGGAGCTGGCGGGAAGCAGCGAGTGCCGCGAGCGCTATCGCGAGGTCGAAGCCGGAGCCCTGCTTGGGGAGGGCTGCTGGCGCAAGATTCACGACGACGAACCTCTCGGAAAGCGGGAGCCCTGCCTGCGCCGCGGCAGTGCGCACCCGCTGCTTCGCCTCTGCGAGCGCTGCGTCGGGCAGCCCGATGATCGCCATTCCGGGAAGTTGCCGGGAGACTGCGGCCTCGACCATGACTGTGGTGCCGGCGAGGCCGGTGAGCGCAACCGCGGCGGCTCGGCACACGCCCCGGCTCATGCGATCGCCCGAAGGTGCTCGAAGTGGGGCGCGGCGGAGCCGGGACGCAGCAGGACCCCCACCGCGTCGACGCGAAGCCGCGCGCCGCGGTGCCCTGTCTGCCGCGCCCACTCAAGCAGGAGACGCCTCAAACGTGCGGCTTTCCTCGCGGTAATTGCTTCAAGCGGTGACCCGAAACCTGTTCCGCTGCGAGTCTTCACCTCGACTGCAACAAATGTGCCGTCTTCGCGCATGAGGAGGTCGAGCTCTCCGTAAGCGCAACGCCAGTTGCGGGCGAGGAGTAGAAACCCGTGACTCAGGAGGTGCTGTGCCGCGAGCTGTTCCCCGCGAGCGCCAAGCGTTTGGTTATGAGTTCGCAGTGTGTGCTGATGGAGTGTTCGCTGCTGCTGCTGCTGCTGCTGTTCGCGGTCTGCGGGCTGGGGACGATGCTGGGAACGATGCTGGGTTGCTGACTGGGTGTGCTGTGTAGGTTCGCTGTTCATGTGGTGCCTCCGGAAACCAGCATCGGTGTTGTTGGTGGTGAGGGGTGAGGATAGGCGAGAATGTGGAATTATTGGAACGGTTTCTTGAATATCTATGGTTGTGGGGAACGCAAAGGGGTCATCGATAGCCCGCCGATGAGCGACACTCGCGGCATGCGAGCTCGACGAAGAAAAACTCACCAAGAGCAGCCGCAAACTGTGTCTGCGGGCCCCAGCAGTGGTAGACTCTCTAATTGCGCCCCGCAAGGGGTGACTTCGCGTGCCCAATCACCGGAGTTTTGCCGTTGGTCCCCGCAAGGGGTGGTGAAACCCGTGGGCACCAGGATCAGGTCGCATCCGCGGCCGAACTAACCAAACAGTCGCGCGTTCACGCGCGAGAACAGGAGACGGCAATGGCCGTTGTAACTATGCGCCAGCTGCTCGACAGCGGCGTCCACTTCGGGCACCAGACCCGCCGCTGGAACCCGAAGATGAAGCGCTTCATCTTCACCGAGCGCTCGGGCATCTACATCATTGACCTGCAGCAGTCGCTGACCTACATCGACTCGGCCTACGAGTTCGTGAAGAACACCGTTGCACGCGGTGGCACGATCCTCTTCGTCGGCACCAAGAAGCAGGCACAGGAGGCGATTGCTGAGCAGTCGACCCGCGTGAACCAGCCCTACGTGAACCAGCGTTGGCTCGGTGGCCTCCTCACCAACTTCCAGACCGTTACCGGTCGCCTGGAGCGCATGAAGGAGCTCGAGCAGCTCGACTTCGAGGGTGGCACCACTGGCTTCACCAAGAAGGAGCTCCTGCTCAAGAAGCGCGAGCTCGACAAGCTGCAGAAGACCCTTGGTGGTATCCGCAACATGACCAAGACGCCGTCGGCGCTCTGGATTGTTGACACCAAGAAGGAGCACCTCGCAATCGACGAGGCGAAGAAGCTGGGTATCCCCGTTATCGCGATCCTCGACACGAACTGCGACCCCGACGAGGTCACCTACCCGATCCCGGGCAACGACGACGCAATCCGCTCGGTTGCGCTGCTCACCCGCGTGATCGCCGACGCAGCTGCTGAGGGCCTCATGGAGCGCCACCAGAAGCCTGCCGAGGGCGAAGCAGCGGCTGAGCCGCTCGCTGAGTGGGAGGTCGCACTCCTCAACGCTGACAAGGCTGAGGCACCCGCAGCTGACGCTGCTGAGGCACCCGCAGCGGAGGCCGTTGAGGCACCCGCAGCCGAGGCAGTCGAGGCACCTGCTGCTGACGCAGCAGAGGCACCCGCAGCCGAGTAATTACCCCTCATAGTCATTGACCCGGGTCGCGCCACAAGCGCGGCCCGGATCCAAACCCCAAGGAGTCACACATGGCTGCAGTAAGCATGGCCGCTGTGAAGGAGCTGCGCGAGCGCCTCGGCGCCGGCATGGTCGACAGCAAGAACGCTCTCGTTGAAGCCGAGGGCGACATCGAGAAGGCAATCGAGATCCTTCGTCTCAAGGGCCTCAAGGGTGTCGCTAAGCGCGGCGACCGCGAGGCAAGCGAAGGCCTCGTAGCCGCAAAGCAGAGCGAGGGCGCTGCAACGATGATCGAGCTCGTCTGCGAGACCGACTTCGTCGCAAAGAACGAGAAGTTCCTTGCACTCGCTGACCAGGTGCTCGACGCAGTCGTAGCCGCTGGCGCGAAGAACGCTGAGGAAGCTCTCGCAGCTCCCGCCGGCGACAAGACCGTCGACGCCCTCATCACCGATGAGGCAGCAATCATCGGCGAGCGCATCGTGCTCCGCCGCGTTGAGCGCATCGAGGCCCCCGGCACCGCAATCTACCTCCACCGCACGTCGAAGGATCTGCCGCCGCAGATCGGCGTCGTCGTCGGATTCGAGGGTGCAGACGACAAGGCTGCGCTGAGCATCGCCCAGCACATCTCGTTCGCTGAGCCCGTGTACGTGAACCGCGACGAGGTCCCCACGGCCGACGTCGACAAGGAGCGCGACATCGTCACCGAGATCTCGAAGAACGAGGGCAAGCCTGAGGCTGCGCTCCCGAAGATCGTTGAGGGACGCCTGAACGCGTTCTTCAAGCAGGTTGTGCTCAACGAGCAGGTGCACGCACTCGACGCTGACAAGCGCGACGTTGCAAAGGTTGCTGAGGCAGCTGGCATCAAGGTCACCGGCTTCACCCGCTGCAAGGTGGGCGCCTAACACCACACACAAAACCCGGGTCCTCGCGACCCGGGTTTTGTGCTGTGTGGGCACTAAGCTGTTGTGTTGAGCAGGCCGGTGCCCACCAAGTCCTGGCGAACGTTCCAGGGGAGTGGCCGGGAACCCGGCAAAGATTTTATGAAGGAGACGGATGTCCGACCAGAGCAATCGTAAGCGCAGGGTACTGCTCAAGCTGTCGGGTGAAGCGTTCGGCGGTGGCACCCTCGGTGTGAACCCCGACGTGGTCAGCCAGATCGCACGCGAGATCGCCGCTTCGATGGACGATGCTGAGGTCGCGATCGTCGTCGGCGGCGGCAATTTCTTCCGCGGTGCGGAGCTCTCGCAGCGCGGTATGGATCGTGGCCGCGCCGACTACATGGGCATGCTCGGAACCGTCATGAACGCGCTCGCGTTGCAGGACTTCCTTGAGCAGGCCGGTGTTGAGACGCGCGTGCAGTCTGCCATCACCATGACGCAGGTCGCTGAGACCTACATTCCGCTTCGTGCAATCCGCCACCTCGAGAAGGGCCGTGTCGTGATTTTCGGCGCTGGCGCGGGCCTGCCGTACTTCTCGACCGATACCGTGTCGGCGCAGCGTGCGCTTGAGATCTACGCAGACGAGGTGCTCGTCGCGAAGAACGGTGTCGATGGCGTCTACACGGCGGACCCCGCGGTTGACCCCAGCGCCACGCTCATTAACGACATCACCTACAACGAGGCCCTGGTGAAGGGGCTCAAGGTTGTTGACTCGACAGCGTTCAGCCTGTGCATGGATAACGGCATGCCGATGCGAGTATTTGGCATGGAGCCGGCGGGCAATGTCACCGCTGCGCTCCGTGGCGAGAAGCTCGGTACCCTGGTGCACCGCTAAACTCGAAGTATTGCAGAAAGCCGATGCCGCCCCGACCGGGGCGGCAGGGAGTCGTGGAGGAGACGCAGCGTGATCGAAGAAGTCTTTGCAGACGCGAAGGAACGAATGAACAAGGCTGTTGAGGCAGCTAAGGAGTCGTTTGCGACGGTGCGCACTGGCCGTGCGAACCCCGCACTGCTTCAGAACCTCATGGTCGACTACTACGGCACGCCAACGCCGCTGCCGCAGCTTGCTGCTGTCGCGAACCAGGATGCTCGTAGCCTCATCATCACTCCCTACGACAAGGGCGCGATGAAGGGCATCGAGCAGGCGATCCGCGACATGCACAATCTCGGCGCGAACCCGACGAACGACGGCAACGTCATTCGGGTGACCCTGCCCGAGCTCACGCAGGAGCGCCGCAAGGAGTTCGTGAAGATCGTGAAGACCCGCGCGGAAGACGCACGCGTTGCTGTGCGCAACGTGCGCCGCAGCGCGAAGGATGACCTTGATGCCCTGAAGAGCGAGGTTGGCGAAGACGACGTCGCCCGCGCTGAGAAGGAGCTCGAAGCGCTGACGAAGCAGTTCACCGATGCGGTGGACGACGCGTTCAAGCGCAAAGAAGCAGAGCTCCTGGAGGTCTGATTCGAATGTCAGGGGGAGGGCGTCGCGGGGAGATTCGAGCACATCTCGATTCGACTCGCGCCCAGCTCGAGGCGACGAACGCGCGGATTGAGAAGAAGGCAGGCCGCAACCTGTTTCTCGCAATCGGTGTCGGGCTGTTGCTCGCGGCCGTGTTCGTCGGAAGCTTGCTGTTCTGGGAGCCAGTGTTTGCCTGGTTCATCGCGATCCTCGCTGGGGTCGCCGTCGTCGAACTCGCGACCGCGTTTCGCGTAGCGGGGCGGCGAGTTCCGCGAATCGGCGTCGCCATCGGCGGCGTGAGCATGGTCGCCGCGGCGTACTTCTACGGCGCTGAAGGGTTGTTGCTGAGCCTCTTCGCGGCCTCGGCAATGCTCACTATTTGGCGACTTATTGAGGGTGCCACCGCTCGAACCCCTGTTGAGCCGAGAACGCTCATTCGTGATATTTTCTCGGGCTTGTTCACGCTCGTGTACGTGCCGTTCCTCGGCAGTTTCGCGATCCTGCTCCGCTCGGCCCCGAACGGCGAGTGGTGGGTGTTCGCGCTCGTCCTCATCGCCGTTTCGGTTGACATCGGAGCGTACGCCGCAGGTGTGACCCTCGGCAAACACAAGATGACTCCGCGCATCAGCCCGAATAAAACCTGGGAGGGCTTCGCCGGGGCGGCGGTCGCCGCGATGGTAGCCGGTGTCGTGATCTCGATCACCGCACTCGACCAGCCGTGGTGGATCGGGCTCATCTTCGGCGTCCTCGTGCTCCTCACTGCCACGGGTGGTGACCTCACTGAGTCGCTCATTAAGCGCGACCTCAACGTGAAGGATATGAGCAATTGGATCCCGGGTCACGGCGGCCTGCTCGATCGGCTAGATTCGCTGCTCCCCTCAACGGTCGTTGCCTACGGCCTCGCCCTCATCTTGGGAGTGCTGTCTTGAATCACGCTGACGAACAGTCGAGTCCGTTCCCGCTCACGCACGGGCGGGAGAAGGGCTACCGGCCGCAGCAGGTCGATGCGTTTCTGGATCAGGCGCGCTCTGCCTACGAGGAAGGCGGAGCACAGTCGCTGAACGCTGACGACGTGCGAAACCTCGCGTTCAAAATGCAGCGGAAGGGATACTCGCCGCGCCACGTCGATGCGGCACTGGATCGCCTCGAAGACGTGTTCTTCGAGCGCGAGCGGCGCGCGATCGTACGCGAACACGGTGAGGATGAATGGTGGCGGGAAGCTCGCGGCCTGCTCTCAGAGGTCCGCGGCCGAATCGGCCGACCGCGCGGGAAGCGGTTTCGTCGCCGGGGCGTCTTCGCGCTGGGCTACCGCCGCTCGCAGGTCGATGCCTTCCTCGACCGCATCGGGGCGATGTTTGCGAACCGTGAGATTTCTGTCACGCCCGGCGAGGTCCGCGAGGTAGTGTTCCACCCCGAGTGGCGGGGCTACGACGAGGCTCAGGTTGACGCACTGCTCGACGCCCTCGTCGACATCATTCTGTCCACCCGCTAACCGCTCCCTGGGCTCGCTCTTGGCTTCCCAGGCACTCTGACATAGAATCGTTATATTGTGACTACTCAGACACCTCGCCCCACCAGACTTTGGACCCGACTTCGGGCACCGCTATCGGTCGCGGCTGTCGCCGTGCTCCTTGGCGGAGCAGCGGTCGCGCCGATGACGCTGACGGACGCGAACGCTGAGGCGGTTCCCGCAGCGCTCAACGAGCGTATCTACCAGGAGTTCGTGCCGAACGCCGACCCTGCCGACGACTTCATCCTGCCGGATGTGCCGATCGAGAAGCTCCCGGATCCGAAGCCAAAGCCGAAGCCGACGCCCGAACCTCAGGAAGCCACTGCGGCAGAGGCTCCCGCGTCTCCGGCCGCGCCTCCTCGCTACGAGGGCGGCGGCTCGCTCGCTGACTGGATGACCGCAGCAGGCATCGCCGAGTCCGACTGGGCGTATGTGGACTTCATCGCGCAGCGCGAGAGCAGCGGCAATCCGAACGCGATCAACCCGTCTTCCGGCGCGTGCGGTCTGATTCAGGCGCTGCCGTGCAGCAAGGTGCCGGGCAACGGCCTTGACCCCATCGATAACCTCACCTGGGCGAACGGTTACGCGACAGATCGCTATGGCAGCTGGGCCGGCGCATACGCCTTCTGGACCGCCAACAACTGGTGGTAAGCCGTGGCACGCAGCCGCGGACCGAATAAGTATCAACGAGCCGCTCAAACGCCGCCACGCGATGTGACGCGCCTCGCCTACGGGGGAACTCGGAAGGCGTTCTTTGCCGGCAGGGAATGGTTCGTTCGGGATATCCCGGCGCACCGGGCCGAGAAACCCTATCGCTGCCCGGAGTGCGGCACCGATGTGCCCGTTGGTCAGGCACACGTCGTCGCTTGGCCGGCCGACCACCTGTTTGGTGACGAGGCCGCGGTGCGCGAGCGCCGGCACTTCCACGCCCATTGCTGGCGCGGGCGGTAGTCACGGCACTACACTCCTGGTCACTGTGAGCCACCGGCTCACGAGAATTCGCGTGACAGGTGGCGCAAACTGACCAGTGCTTGCTGCTGACGCTTACGGGAACGTTGCTGACGCTGAACCGTGGCGGTGACGGCCCGCGGGTGCCTAGAACAGCGTCGGGGGAGCCTGCTGGGGGAGCGCGCTCTCGAGCGCGACGTCGGGGGAGGGCGCGGATCCGGCAAAGCCCGGCCCGTGATCTGGCTCTGAGCCGCGCTTGAACGCCTCCGCAGCTGCCCGCGCTCGGTCGTCAGCGATTTCGTTGAGCGGGTGGCCTGCGTGACCCTTCACCCATTCGAACGTCACCTGGCGGCCGGCGAGAGCGACATCGAGCGCCTCAAGGAGCTCGCGGTTGAGTACGGGCTTGCCGTCGGCCTTGCGCCAGCCGCGGCGCTTCCAGCCCGGCATCCACTGCGTCACCGAGTTGATCACGTATTGGCTGTCGCACAGCACGTGCAGCGGTTCGGTGATGTCTGCGGTTGCGTGCAGGAGGTCGAGCACCGCCATCAGCTCGCCCTGGTTGTTCGTGGCGCGCGGCCAGCCGCCCGCGCGCCAGCGCTCACCGTCGATGACCCACGCCCAGCCCGCCGGGCCGGGGTTTCCGAGGGCTGAACCGTCTGCTGCAGCTGTAAGCGTCATACCTAATATCTTGCCAGGCTTGAGCGACCGCTCCGACCGCTCCGAAAGCTCCGAATGATTCAGGTCGGAACGCCGGCGCTACGCGTCGTTGCGCGGCTGCTCGCTCTCACCGGCGGCTGAGCCGGTGTCGGAATCATCGAGAGTGACTGGCTCAGCGGCTGCCTGACCGCCGCGGTTCACCGGGCGCTCGACGAAGTTCTCGGCGACCGAGTTCATCTTCTGTGCGTTGCCGAGCACCTCGCCGAGGCTCTCGAAGTAGCGGGCGACAGCGCCGCGCTCAACCTTCAGCTGCGTCATGCGATCTTCTGCGGCCGCGAGCACCTTCGTGGCGCGGTTCTCCGCGTCGACCCAGGTGGTCTGCGCGCGCTGCTCCGCCTCGACAATGATCTCGCCAGCCTGGCGTTCTGCTGCCGAGCGCAGCTGCGCCGCGTCCTGCTGCGCCTCGGCGAGGAGCCGCTGGTGCTCGTCGCGGGCATCGGTGAGCTGAGTCTGCAGTGACGCGAGTTCCTGTCGAGCCGATTCGAGCTGCTCGCGGGTCGTGTCAGAGGCCTCCCGCTGCCTGGTGGACAGCTCGGCTTCGAGGCTCTCACGCTGGGTGGCGATGCTGAGCGCGGTCTCGCGGCTCTCAGTCTCAATCTGTTCGCGCTGGGCTCGGATCTCATCCTCGGTTTCGGCGCGGCGTGCGGCAAGGTCAGCCGTCTCCGCGGCGCGAAGCTCGGCGAGCTCGGCGATGGTGTCTGCCCGGAGCAACGTCGTCTCCTCGGTGACGGCGGCGCGCTGTGCGGCGATCTCCCGGGCGATAGCGGCCTCGGCGGCTTCGCGCTCGATGCGCAGATCTTCCGCGTGCTGCTCAGCCGCTGCGGCGAGGTCGCGCTGCTGCGCCTCGCGCGACATCAGCAGTTCGTCTTCCCAGGACTGCCGCTCGCGGTCGATACGCATCCCGAGCGACTCGCGTTCGATCGCGAGCTTCTCGGCGGAGTCATCGCGGTTGATGCGCAGCTTCTCCTCTGCTGCCACGGTCTCGTCGGCGAGGCGCTGCTCGTGCGCGGTGAGCTGCGCTGCGAGCCGCTCCTGCTGCATCGTCACCTCATCAGACAGCGACGCGTCATGCGCCGCGCGCTCAGCGGCGAGCGCGCGCTCAAGCTCGGCGCGGGCGGCGCTGAGTTCCTCGTCGAGCGCGCTGCGCGTCGCCGCGGCGAGCTCCTGCTGCTCGAGAAGCTCGGCGTCGACACGGCCGCGGTGCTGTTCCCACTCGGCGATCAGGCGATCCTGGTGGGCACCAAGCTCGTTCTGGATCCGCTCCTCGTGAGCGCCACGCTCGGCGCGAATGCGGGCGTCATGCGTCTCGCGCTCGGTCTCGAGCTGCTCAGTGTGCTGCTGGAGTTCGGCGTCGATGCGTGATTCGTGGGCGGCCCGCTCCTGCGCGACGGCCGCCTCGTGCTGCTCGCGGCCGGCAGTGATCGCTTCGTCGTGGGCGGAACGCTCGGCGGCGAGGGCGGCGTCGTGCGCCTCGCGCTCGCTCTCAAGCTGGGTGTTGTGCGCGCCCAGCTCGTCTGCGAGGCGGGTCTCGTGTGCGAGTCGCTCCTCGGCAATGCGCTCGGCCTGCTCTGCGCTCTCGGCGGCGATCCGCTCGGCGTGCGCGGTGCTTTCGGTCGAGATCCGCTCGGCGTGCTGCGCGTTCTCCTGTGCAATGCGCTCGTCGTGGTCGAAGGACTCCTGCGCAATGCGCTCGGCGTGAGTCTGCGATTCCTCTGAGATGCGCTGCTCGTGGGCAGCGGACTCCGTCGCGATGCGCTCTGCGTGCGTCGCGGATTCGGCTGCAATGCGCTCGTCGTGCTGCTGGCGTGCGGCCGCGAGGCTCTCCTCGTGCTGCTCGAGTTCGCGTGAGAGCTGGGTGTCGTGCTCCATTCGCTCACGCGCGATGCGTGCTTCGTGTGTCGATCGTTCCTCGGAGATGAGCTCGTCGTGCGCGGTGCGCTCGGTCGCGAGCTGGAGGTCGAAGGCCTCGCGCTCGTTTGACTGGTCGGCGGCAAACTGCGCCGCGGTGCGCTCGCGTTCGCGGCCCGCCTGGGACGCGAGGGTTGCGATCTCCGCGTGCTGCGCCTCGAGGTCGCGTGCGATGCGCTTCTCGAGTTCGTCGCGCTCCTGGGCGACGCGTGCGTCGTGCTGCTCGCGCTCGCTTGTCACGGCGCGCTCGTGCTGGGCGCGTTCTTCGGTGATCGCGGCGTCGTGCTCCTGGCGCTCCTGCGCGATGCGCTCGCGGAGCGTCTCGATTTCGGTCGTGAGTGCCCGGCGCTGGGCATCGATGTCGGAGGTGAGCTTGCGCTCGAGCTCGGTGTACTGCTCTTCGAGGGAGGCCTCGTCGGCCTGCCGCTTTGCCTCGAACTCGGCGCGGCTACGCTCGGTTTCGTGCTGGAGGCGGGCGCGCTCAGCGGCTGCGTCGCGCTCGTACTCGTCTTTCTGACGGGCGAAGCTCGTGGCCGCGACCTCGGTCTCGGTGCGCAGCGCGGCCGCGGCCTCCTGCGCGGAGCTCACCAGCTGTTCGGCGGTCGCCTCAGCCTGCGCGACGCGGGCGCGGGCGTCGCGGTCGGAGCTTTCCAGGAGGGCGTCCGCCTGCAACTGCGCAGAAGACAGTGTTTGAGCCGCCGCCTGCTGTGCCTCGCTGAGCAGCCGCTCGCGCTCGGTGTTGAGATCGTGTCCCTGGCGGGCGGCGTCGGAGCGCGCGCTCTGGATCATGACCTCTGCCTGCTCGTTCGCAGAGCTCAGCAACTCGTCTGCGCGGGCCTGAGCCTGCGTGAGGAGCCGGGCGCTCTCGGCCTCGCTCGACTTGCGGATCTTGTCAGCGTCGAGGTCTGCCTGAGCCATGAGGCCCTGTGCGTGCTGCTCGGCGTACTGCAGGCTCTTCTCGACGCGGAGGCCAAGACCGGAGTAGCCGGAGGCCCCAAGCTCAGCGACCTGTGCCTGCAGGTCTGCGATGAGCTGGCGCTGTTCCTGCTCAGAGTGCACCGACTGCTGGTGTGCGGCCTGCAGCGATTCGAGGTGTGACTGAAGCGTGCCGATGTGGCCGCTCAGGGCGCGAACTCGTTCGTCGACTTCCTCGCGCTTGTAGCCGCGAAACGCAGGAGTGAACTGCTGTGCTGAGTCGGTCACGGACCCTCCGATAAAATGATCTGGCGCACGTCGTGCGTCGTGGCGTCGCCCGGCTGTAACGCGGAACTATCCCATGATACCCGCACGTAACTCGGGCGCTTTATTTGGTACCCGCTCAGCGCTCACCCCACAAGCTCGGGTACCGTTATACGGTTGATACATGTCGCGCGCCTGCGTGGCAGCCGAACGGACCTCTGGAGGAACTCGGTGAGATACGTCCTAGCCATTGTGGCGTTGGCCATTTCGGGGGTGTTGTTGCTGCTCGGAATAGGCCAGCGGACGTTCCTCGCTGGCCCCGCAGAAATTGCCTATTCTGTGGGATCCGACGAGACCGCAGCCTACGCGGTGCTCGATGTCTCTGAACTCGAGAAGGTCGATGGCCAAGCAAATCTCGTGATGCGAGGCGAATCCACGTTCTCCGCACTCGCAAACACTCGCGACGCTGCAGCCTGGCTTGAGCCGTTTGATCACGTCGAACTGACGATCGATCCGGCAACGAAGTCCATCGTGCGCAAGCCTGTTGCGGGCGTCGCGCCGACGACCGATCTGCTCGAGGTCGACGCCGAAGGCAAGGCCGTGCCGCTCGATCCGCGCGGCAGCGATCTGTGGCTCGAAGAGCGCTCGGGGAGCGAAGCGGGGACCCGGATGGCGGTGACCGCAGCCGGCGACCAGTCGATTATTATTGCGGGCGCTGACGCGGGCCCGATCCCGAAGGGGACCGCGGTGGTCTGGGTGCAGGATCGCTCGACTCCGTGGGCTGGGCCGCTGCTCGCCGCTGGTGGGCTGTTCGCAGCTCTTGGCGCCGTGCTCTACCTCATCGCGTTTGACCGCGATAAGCGCGCTCTCGGCCCGCGCCGTGGCAGGAAGGGCCCGCTCATCGGCGTCCGAAACCTGTTCGGTGGTTCGAAGCGTCGCAGAACAGATCAGAACGCTGAAGCGCCCAAGCGTGGCAGCCTCGACAACACCCCCGACGCGGTTGCTCCCGGCGGAGCCGCCGCTGGTGCTGCGGGTGCCGTGGTTGCGGGAGCGGGCGCAGCCTCTCTTGTGGGAGCGGGCGAAGACAGTGAAGGATCGCTGAACCCCGAAGACGCAGTCGAGACGAATGCGGAAACGCTGTCGGCCGATGATGAGGAGATCGTCACCGCTGAGGTCGTCGACGAGGTGCTCGACGAAGCCGATAGCGAGGATGTGGACGCGGTCGACGGCGAGGTGCTTGACGGCGAGGTGCTTGACGAAGAAGCCCCTGACACCGAGGTACTGGAAGGCGAAGCGCTGCCCGTCGACGAGGAGTCAGCTCCTGGTCTTGCTGACGACAGCGCCGATAACGACAACGCGGATGCCGACAGCGCGGATGCCGACAGCACCGATGCCGGCGAACCCGCTGATGACGCGGAAACCGTCGAGGAAGTTGATGCAGACCTCGATGAAGGAGCAGCTGCCAAGCAGGGGGATGATGATGCGGAGTAATACACGACGCCGCGCTGCGAAGCGCGCGACGCTTGCAGGAATCGGCCTCACCGCAGCGCTTGCGCTCTCGGGGTGCTCGGCCAGTTACTGGCCCGAGATCGCGCCGGAGCCGTCAGCAACGCTTGAAGCCGAGGTCATCGAGCCGAGCAGCCTTGCGCCGGTTCCGGTGTCGGAGGCACAGATCCAGACAATCATCGACCGCGTCGCGCTTGCCGCCGCGGCGGGCGACGAGGGCCTGAGCGCCGAGGCGATCGAATCGCGCTTCAAGGGTGACGCGCTCACCCAGCGTTCCGCGAACTACAAGATCCGCGGCGAGGTGCCCGAGTACGGTTCGGTCCCGGCAACCATCACCAACGAGATGCTGGGCTACCGGCTCGTGCAGAGTACCGAGGGCTGGCCGCGCACGCTCTTCGTGACTGTTGCTTCGGAGGCGGGAACTGACGCCGACGGCAACGCGACCGACGCGCCGTCGCTCGCGCTCGTGCTGACGCAGCGGCTGCCACAGGTGGACTACCGCGTCACCCGGGTGATCGCGCTCCAGGGTGGGCTCGAGATGCCGAAGGCCGCGCCCGCCGAGGAAGGAACCGCCCTCCTCTCTGACGACATCGAGAGCCTCGTGCTCAAGCCAGCCGATGTTGGTGCTGCCTACGCCGCGATTCTGCAGGGGGGAGCGGAGGTTGCCGAGGCAAAGCCGTTCGACCTCACGAACGACCCGCTGCTCCCGAACTACGGCAAGGCCTGGGTCGAGCAGTCAAAGCAGAAGTCCGAGGCCGACGACAAGACCCAGGAATACTCGGTCGCTGTCGCGCAGGGCGCTGAGCCGATTGTGAGCTTCTCGACCGGTGCCGGCGGCGCGCTCATCGCGACGACCGTGATCGAGTCGCAGGTTGTTGACTCGGCCGGTGGCCGGTACAAGCCCCAGGCGGAGGGCGCAGTGAGCGCTCTGTCGGGTCTCTCAGGCCAGCAGGACAAGATTGTGCGTGAGGTTGCACACCAGTTGCTCTTCTTTGTGCCAAGCAAAGAAGACGGATCACAGATCCAGCTCCTCGGAGTGACGAGCGAGCTGGTCGGAGCAGGGAACTAACTTATGTCCACGCACATGCCGCAGCGGATCCCCAGCGGGGGACTCGACCTTAGCCATCTCGCTCAGCGCGGGGCGGCAGCGCAGGGATCCCCTGCCGCAGCCCAGCCCGGCGCGCCCGCCGGCCCCGGGGCACCGGGTGCCCCCGGCGTGCAGGGCCCGCCGCAGACGGTGGACGTGCCCGCGCTCGTGATGGACGTCACCGACGCGAGCTTCGAGCAGATCGCCCAGCTGTCTGCCGTCGTTCCCGTGGTGTTTGACCTGTGGGCGGAGTGGTGCGAGCCGTGCAAGGCGCTCACGCCGATTCTTGAGCAGGTCACGCGCGAGCTCGACGGGCGCGTGCTGCTCGCGAAGGTCGACGTCGACGCGAACCCGGGCTTGGCGCAGGCGTTCCAGGCGCAGTCGATCCCCATGGTGGTTGCCATGGTCGGTGGGCGACCGGTTCCGCTCTTCCAGGGTGCCGTGCCCGAGCAGGAAGTGCGTGAGTTCTTCGTGCGCCTCATCCAGCTCGCCGAGGAAAACGGTGTCGCGGGCCGCGTGAACGCGCCAGAGACCGGCGCGGAAGAGAGCGCTGTCCCGGCTGAGCCGCAGATTCCCGAAGCGCACCTCGCGGCGTTTGAGGCCGCCGAGAGCGGCGACTTCGAAACCGCCGTTCGCGAGTGGGAAGCGGTGCTGCAGAAGTCTCCGGCCGACGCCACCGCGAAGGCCGCGCTTGCGCAGTCGAAGCTGCTGCTGCGCCTCCAGGGCCACACGCTCGAGGAGATTCGCGCGAACGCGGCGGCACACCCCGAAGACCTTGAGGCACAGATGCGGGTGGCAGACCTCGACCTCTCGGGCGGCCACATCGAGGACTCGTTCCTCCGGCTGCTCGACCTCTTCACCGCGGGCGATAACGATGCGCGCACGGAGATCCGCACCCGGCTGCTCGAACTCTTCGAGGTGGTTGGCGTCGCTGATCCACGGGTGATCGCAGCGCGCGGCAGACTCGCGAACCTGCTCTACTAGGCCCGCAAGTGGCAGCTCACGCGTACCTCGATCACGCCGCAACGTCTCCGATGAGCGCCGGCGTGCTCGAGGCGTACACGCGAGCGCTCACCGAGGTCGGCAACCCGGCCTCAACCCACGGACACGGCCAGCGCGCACTCGAGGCGCTTGAGGGAGCGCGCGAGCGCATCGCCACGGGGATCGGCTGCGACGCCGCAGAACTCGTGCTCACTGGCGGCGGCACCGAGTCGATCAACCTGGCCCTCAAGGGAGCCTTCTGGGCGCGGCAGCGCGACGCCCACCGCCCGGTGCTGCTCGTCGCCGACGGCGAACACCACGCGACGATCGAGGCAGCCGAATGGCTCCGAGACACGCAGGGCGCAGAGCTCGTGTGGCTCAGCCTGGACTCTGACGGCAGGCTGCAGCCCGAAGTCTTGGCGGCGGCGATTGCGGCGGCCGACCCCTCGCGCGTTGCGCTCGTCTCCTTCCTGTGGGCGAACAACGAGATCGGCACCGTGCAACCCGTCCGCGAGCTGTGCGCGGTCGCGCGGGCCGCTGGCGTGCCGACGCACGTCGACGCGGTGGCGGCGCTCGGGCAGCTCCGCATCGACTTCGCGGACTCCGGCGCG
Source organism: Leucobacter sp. BZR 635 (assembly GCF_048061935.2). Taxonomy (NCBI): domain Bacteria; kingdom Bacillati; phylum Actinomycetota; class Actinomycetes; order Micrococcales; family Microbacteriaceae; genus Leucobacter; species Leucobacter sp. BZR 635. Next base: position 32,026 of record NZ_JBLUNZ020000005.1, read on the forward strand.
GACTTTCTCAGCATCTCCGCCCATAAAATCGGCGGGCCAGTCGGCGTGGGCGCACTCGTGGTCGGCCGGCGGGCTGGCCTCGAACCGCTGTTTCACGGCGGCTCGCAGCAGCGTGGGCGATCCGGAACCCAAGACACCGCGGGAGCCGTCGCCTTCGCTGCCGCGCTCGACGATGTGCTTGAGCCGGAGAGCTCTTCGCCATGCCCCACGCATCTGCGTCACCTGCGGCGGCTGCGCGACCGACTCATCGCCGGTGTGCGCGAGATCGACCCCAGCGCCGTGCTGCGGGGCGCGGTCGACGAGCGGGGTGATGAGGCATGCACTCTCGGGAGTTCCGCCGCGGCACACTCTGACTTGCGCTCCGACTTGCGCTCCGACATGCCCGGAGACCAGCCCGCGCGGCTGCCGGGCAACGCACACTTCACCTTCCCTGACTGCCAGGGTGACTCTCTCGTCTTTCTGCTCGATGCCGCCGGGGTATCGGTGTCTGTCGGGTCAGCCTGCCGCGCCGGTGTCGCCGAGACTTCACACGTGCTGCTCGCGCTCGGAGTGGACGAGGCAGAGGCGAACGGGGCGCTGCGATTTACGCTTGGGATCCCGAGTAGCGACGCCGAAATTGACGCCCTCCTGGCGGCATTGCCGGGTGCCCTCCGCGGCGCGCGCGCAGCCGGGCTGAGCTGAGTTTTCCCGCGGCATGAGACAACAGTTCGAAGGAGTATGGGCGGGTTGCGCTTCGCTGACGGGCGGGTTGAGCGTCCAATCACACCGAATCCCCAAGCGCGCGGCGCAGGAAACGATTAAGCTGCTCTGGTGAAGATTTTGGCAGCTATGAGTGGCGGAGTTGACTCCGCCGTCGCCGCTGCGCGCGCGGTCGACGCAGGGCACGAAGTCGTCGGGGTGCACCTGGCGTTGAGTCGAATGCCCGGCACCCTCCGCACGGGCTCCCGCGGCTGCTGCACGATCGAAGACGCGATGGACGCCCGTCGCGTCGCGAACCTGCTCCAGATCCCGTTCTACGTCTGGGACTTCAGCGAGAGATTCAAGGCCGACGTCGTCGACGACTTCATTGCCGAGTACGAGGCGGGGCGCACGCCGAACCCCTGCATGCGCTGCAACGAGAAGATCAAGTTTGCGGCGCTGCTCGACAAGGCGATCGCGCTCGGTTTCGACGCGGTCGCGACCGGCCACTACGCAACCCTGCTCGACAAGGGCAACGGCCCCGAGCTGCACCGCGCGAGCGCCTGGGCAAAAGACCAGTCGTACGTGCTCGGAGTGCTCACCGGGCCGCAGCTCGAGCGCTGCTACTTCCCGCTCGGAGACACGCCGTCGAAGGCCCTCATCCGCGAGGAAGCTGCGGATCGCGGCATCCAGATCGCGCAGAAGCCCGACAGCCACGACATCTGCTTCATTCCCGACGGCGACACGCGCGGCTGGCTCTCGGAGCACCTCGACCGCGAGCCGGGGGAGATCCTCGACGAGTCCGGCGCGGTCGTCGGTAAGCACGACGGCGCGCACGGGTACACGATCGGGCAGCGCCGCGGCCTGCAGCTCGGCGTGCCTGCCCCCGACGGCAATCCGCGCTACGTGCTGTCGATCCGTCCGGTGTCGAACCAGGTCGTGGTCGGCCCGCGGGAGATGCTCGACATCTCCCAGATCGCCGGAGGCCGTTTTACCTGGGCGGGCGAGCCTGGGCTCGACCTCACCGAGACCTTCGACTGTGATGTGCAGATCCGGGCGCACGCCGACCCCGTGCCCGCACGTGCGCGCGTGGTGCCGATCCTCGAGTCAGATCGCACCGAGCAGCATCGCGCCGACGCGACCCACGAGGTCGTCGTGGACATCAACCTTGAACAGACCGAACCGCTGTCCGGCGTTGCTCCCGGCCAGACCGCTGTGCTGTACCGGGGCACGCGGGTGCTCGGCCAGTTCACGGTGGATCGGGCGCTCTCCGCGCGCGAGCACGTAGCGGCTTAGGGCCTGCCCCCTCGCGCCACCCGCCCCTCCCGCCCCTCCCGCCCCTCCCGCCCCTCCCGCCCCTCCCGCCCCACCCGCCCCACCCGCAACTTCTGGTCAGTTCGCGCCATAAGCGAGGGAGCTCCCGGCGGCAGCGTGGCGCAGATTGGCCAGGAGATGCGTTCAAAAGGGGTGATCCCACGCCGCGCTGCGCGTAGCTCAGTGTCAGAGGCAGCTCGTAAACTGGGAGCGTGACTGATTCAGCTGAGATCCCAGGCGACTTCGAGGCGGCGCGCGCCGAGAGCGCGGCGCTGACCGCCGATATCGAACGGTTC
>NZ_JBLUNZ020000050.1:0-18813 GCF_048061935.2 Leucobacter sp. BZR 635
GTCGGCATCAAGGCACCGTCGATCTACGCGCACTTCGCGAACAAAGAACAGCTCTACACCGAGGTCTACGAGCGATCCATCGCCGAGCACCGCGAGTACTTCAGAGGCCTCATCGCCGCGGCCGAAGCGCTCGCCCCGCGCGAAGCACTTCGCCAGATCCTCTTTGGAGTGCGCGAGTTCTACCGCGCGCGCCCCGAACTCTTCGAACTTCACCTGCGCACGACCCTCAGCCGAAACTTGGCGGGGGAGCGAGGCATGGCCGAGGCATTTCAGGTGTGGGACATCGAGCTCTCGGCCGCCGTCAGCGAGATATACCTCGCAGGCGTCTCTCTCGGGCAGCTCACCAGCATGCCGCCGGAGGCCTTCACGTCCCACTTCCTTGCCCTCATGGACGGGCTCTTCCTCCAGATGGCGCACTACCCGCCCGTGCTCTACGACGAGCACCTCACCCAGACGTGGGACGTGTTTGAGCGGCTGCTCGATCCAACCCCGTCCACGGAGACCACTGAATGACCACTTCGCTTCCCCCAGCAGCTTCCCCGAAGGGCGACGCCCGCTCTCGGCAGGCGCGCTCTGACTACGAACTCGGCACGGTTCCCGCCGAAGAACGCAAGCACTGGCTCCCGATCGCCGGGATCTGGATCGCCGTCGGCATCGACCTCTCAGGCACCATCATGGGCGTGCAGCTCGGCAACGGGCTGCCGTTTGCTGAGGCGCTCACCGCAACGATCCTCGGCTCAGTGCTGCTCGGTCTCCTCGCGATGGCCTGCACGTATGTGGGCGCGGCTACCGGGCTCACGAGCGCGATGCTCTCCCGCTCCGTTTTTGGCAGCATCGGCGGCCGCGTCATCGCGATCGCGATGGCGATCTCGTCGCTCGGATGGTTCGGCGTGCAGACCGGGTTCTTCGCAGATAACGCGCGGATCGCGGTCGATGAACTCGTCGGCCTGGACCTTCCGGTGCACGTGTTCACGGTCGTGGGCGGCGTGCTCATGGTGCTCACCGCGCTCTGGGGGTATCGCTCGATCCAGCGCCTGAGCTCGTGGGCGGTGCCGCTCTTGATCGGCCTGCTCATGCTCGCCGTCGTGCTCGCGTTCGTGAAGTTTGGCACCGGCGATCTCTTCTCCGCGGTGCCCGCGCAGTTCAGCTTCGGCGGGGCGGTCTCGCTCGTGATGGGCATCTTCGTGTTCGGTGTGATTATCTCGCCAGATATCGCCCGGTGGGCGCGCACCCCGAAGCAGGCAATGACCGCGGGCTTCGTCGGTTTCTTCGTCGGGAACTCGCTCATTGTCATCGTCGCGCTTGTACTGTCGCGCGTGATGGGGGTTGAGGATCTCATGCGCATGTTCTTCATGCTCGGCCTCGGCGCCCTCGCCCTCATTGTCTTGACGCTCGCGCAGTGGACGACGAACACGAACAACCTGTATTCGGCCGCGCTCAACCTGTCGGTCGTGTTCACGCGCGTCAGCCGGCGCACGCTCACGCTTGTGGGCGGAGCGATCGCGATCGGTGCGGCACTGCTCGGAATCTATGACGCCTTCATCCCGTTCATCTCGCTCATGGGAACGTTCATCGCGCCCTACGGCGGCGTGTATCTCGCGGAGTACTTCACGAGACGGCGCAGCAGGCTCCGCCTGGGCAGCGAGCACGCGCCCGCGATCGACGGCTGGGCCTTCGTCGCATGGGGCGTGGGCTGCGCAGTCGGCGTCGCAACAACGCAGCCGGGCGATGGGCTCGGGCTGGGGCTCTTCAGCCTCACGACGATTCCGGCGCTCGACGCGATCCTCGCGGCGTTCGTGACGCACGCGCTGATCGGGCTGCTGCGCTCGAAGTCGAGGGAGGATCGGGATCCCTCAGCCTCCGCGGGCGCTGCACGGATTGACGGGCCAGCCGCTCCGTCAGGGCCGTCCGCGCCGCACGCGAGCAACGCGGCGGACGCAAGCAAGAGAAACCAGAGCTTTTACCGCCCCGCTCCCGGGGCATTGGGAGACGCACGATGACCGCAGCACGCCTCACAGTGATCACCGAGCCCGACATTGACGACATCGCGATCGGCGCCGCCGTGCTCGGCACGGGCGGCGGGGGTGACCCGCACGTCGGCTCGCTCCACGCGAAGCGTGCGATCCGGCTCAACGGCAGTGTGCCGGTGCTCCAGGTCGACGACCTCGACCCGGAGGGACTCGTCGTGCCCATCGGCATGATCGGTGCGCCCTCAGTGTCGATCGAACGCATCGCGGGCGAGGAGGAGGTCGGCCGGGCGCTCGACATGCTCGAGCAGACTACGGGCCGCAAGATTGCCGCAATCATGCCGATTGAGATCGGCGGCGGGAACTCCATGATCCCCATCGCGGCCGCGGCCGAGCGCGGGCTCCCCATTCTCGACGGCGACGCGATGGGCCGCGCCTTCCCCGAGGCGCAGATGGTCACCTTCCACCTCGCGGGCTACGGTCCCGGCGCGGTCGTGCTTGTCGACGCGCAGGGCAACGCCGTGCTCTCCTACCCCGTGAACGGCGCGTGGTCTGAACGGCTTGCTCGCGTGCTGACGTTCGAGATGGGCGGATCCGCGACGATGATCGACTACGCCTACCCCGGTGCTGTCGCGCGCGAGTGCGCGATCCCCGGCACCCTCACGATGGCGCGTGATATCGGAAAGATGCTGCGCAGCTCTGAGCTGCGTGACGACGAGCGGATCGGCGCGATGCTCGAACAGCTCGGAGGCTTCCGGCTGTTTGATGGCAAGGTCACCGAGATCGAACGGGTGGTCGACGGCGGCTTCACGCGCGGCCGGGCCGAGCTCGCGGGAACGGGGGAGGATCGCGGATCGCAGTTCGAACTCTCCTTCCAGAACGAGATGCTGCTCGCCAAGCGCGACGGCGAGGTTGCCGCGGTTACCCCCGACCTCATTGCTGTGCTCGACCAGTCGACGGGCCACCCCATCACCACCGAGACGCTTCGCTACGGCGCGCGCGTCACCATCGTCGCGTTCCCGTGTAACCCGCTGTGGCGCACGGAGCGAGGCATCGAGACCGCGGGCCCAGGCTACTTCGGCTACGACGTTCCGTTCACCCCGGTAGAAACACTCGCGGCGACTGCCGCCGCACGCAGGGAGGCGCACGCATGAGCTACCGCATTGGAATCGACGTCGGCGGCACGAACACCGACGCCATCGTGCTTGACGCGGATCGCCGTGTCGTCGCAGCGATCAAGACGCCGACCCAGTCACACTCGGGCGACGGCGTCGCTGAAGCGATCGACCGGGTGCTCGAAGCCGCGATGATTCCGCCCGGAGAGGTGCGCGCTGCGATGCTCGGCACGACTCACTGCACCAACGCCATCGTCGAGCGGCGCGGACTCGGGCGCGTGGGGGTGCTGCGACTCGGCGGCCCGGCAACGACCGCGGTGCCGCCGTTTGAGGGCTGGCCCGAGGATCTGCGGGCGGCCGTTGCGGGTCCCGCGCACGTGATCGCCGGCGGCAACGAGTACAACGGGCGCGAGATTAGCGCGCTCGACGAGGCAGCGGTGCGGGCGGCCGCGGAGGGCATGCGCGGCGAGGTCGACGCCGTCGCAGTTGTTGGGGTGTTCTCGCCAGTCGCGGGAGCGCACGAACTGCGCGCCGCCGAGATCGCCGAGGAGGTGCTCGGGGTTCCCGTGTCGCGTTCGGTCGAGGTCGGCTCGATTGGGTTGCTTGAGCGCGAGAACGCGACGATCCTCAACGCGGCGCTCATCCGCACGCTCGGCGACATGGCCGAGGGCTTCGGGCGGGCGCTTGAGGCGCACGGGATCGACGCCGATATCTACTTCGGCCAGAATGACGGCACGCTCATGCGCCTCGACTACGCGCTGCGCTACCCGGTGTTCACGATCGGCTGCGGCCCGACGAACTCGATTCGTGGTGCCTCGCACCTGAGCGGCGTGACCGACGCGCTCGTCGTCGACATCGGGGGCACGACCACCGACATCGGCGTGCTCGTCGGTGGCTTCCCCCGCCAGTCATCGCACGCCGCCGAGATCGGTGGGATTCGCACGAACTTCCGGATGCCCGACGTGCTCTCGGTCGGGCTCGGCGGCGGCACCATCGTGCGCGGGCTCGGCGTGAACGGTGCCCCCGCTGACGCTCCCATCGTGCTCGGGCCTGACAGCGTCGGCTATCGGATCGCCTCAGAGGCCCTCGCCTTCGGCGGCGGCACGCTCACCGCGACCGACGTCGCGATGGCGGTCGGTCGCCTCAAGATTCCCGGCCGTTCTGCGCCCGAGCTTGCCCCGGAGCTCGTCGCTGCCGGTGAGCTCGCGATCCGCACCCTCGTCGAGGAGGCAATCGACCAGATGAAGCCGAGCGCTGCGCCGGTGCCCATCGTGTTGGTCGGCGGCGGTGCGCTGATCTCACCCGAGCAGCTCGCTGGCGTCTCCGAGGTGATTCGCCCGGAGCATTCGGGGGCCGCGAACGCCGTGGGGGCCGCGCTTGGCGACGTCGCGGGGCAGGCCGAGCAGGTGTTCTCGCTGCGGGAAACGAGCCGGCAGGAGGCGGTCGCGATCGTCCGCGCCGAGGCGACCGCGCGTGCGGTCGAAGCCGGGGCTGATCCGGGCACCGTTGAAGTGCTCACTCTTGAGGAGTTGCCGGTTGCCTACATGGAGGACACAGTGATCGTGCGGTCGCGGGCCGCCGGGCGGCTCGCCTAGCGGGGTGCGGGACCTGCGCTACGGCGTGGGTCCCGTCGCCACGGGCAGGTCTGGGTGGTTTGACCACTGCGACCAGGAGCCCGGAAAGAGGGCGGCTGGGGCGGTGGTGCCGCTGGCAGTCTCGGGGCGGTCGGCGTCGCCCGCGCTGACCGCTAGTTCGTAGGCGAAGAGCGCGTGGCTCGCGGTGATGCCCGAACCGCAGTAAAACGCGATTGGCCCGCCCTCTTCGCCGTCTGTGCCGACCGCAGCGAAACGCTCGCGCAGCTTGTGCGCGGGGAGGAAGAAGCCGTGTGCATCGAGGTTGCCCGTGGTCGGGAGGTTCTTTGCGCCGGGGATGTGGCCCGCCACCGGATCCATCGGCTCGGTTTCGCCCGCGTAGCGTTCGGGGGCGCGTGCGTCGAGGAGCGTGTGTTCGCGTGCGAAGCGCGAGACGTCGGCAAGATCGAGAACGGGGGAGTGTCCGGGTGCCAGCCGCACCGTGCCGGGCGCGGGGCTGGGGTCAGCCTGTTCGAGCGGGTAGCCCGCTGCCCGCCACGCGGGGAGAGCCCCGTCGAGCAGCCGTACACGGGTGAAGCCCGCGTCGCGCAGCACCCACCACAGCCGGGCAGCGGCGAAGTTGCCACCGCCGTCATACGCCACCACTGAGTCCTCGGGGTTCAGCCCCCAGCGCCGTGCCGAATGGGTCAGGGCCTCGCCTCCGGGCAGCGGGTGCCGGCCGAGCGTTGCCGGACCGTGGTCGGAAAGCTCCGACTCGAGGTCAACATAGACGGCCCCGGGGATGTGGCCTTCGAGGTATTCGCTGTGTCCAGCTGGAGCCCCGAGCGCCCAGCGGACGTCGAGTATTCGGGTGCGTGGTCCGCTCGCTGCGGCCGAGCTGGCCGGTCCGGCCGCCTCGGCCGCGAGGAGTGCGTGGAGCTCTTCCGGGCTGATGAGGAGTCCGTGCTGGGCTGTGTCGGCTGCTTCGCTCATGGGCTGATCGTACGCGATGCTGTGGAAGATCGCCTGGGGAGTCGGGGGAGTCACGAGGAATCCCCGGCGAGGTTTAGGGGGCGGTAGGTGCATGCGGTTCAACGGAAGTTGGTGGCGCAGGCGTTTCAGACGGAGTTGGGGGAGCAGGCATTGACGCGGGCCCGGGCATCGGTGCGAGCCGCTCCGAGAGCTGGAAGACTCGGTCGTCGATCCTCTCAAGTCGAGCGTCGGTCGAATCGAGCCGACCGCTGAGCCGGGAATCAAGTGCGTCGATGCGTTCGCTGAGTTTGGTGTCGAGCGCGGTGATTTGCCCAGTCAGTTTGGTGTCGAGCGCGACGAACAGGCCCGTAAACTTGCTGTCAAGCAGTGCGTCACCCGCGTCCATACGCGCCTCGAGCCGGGAGCCAAGCCGCCGCTCAAGCCTGCGGTTGCTCCCGAGCACTATTCCCCCGAGCGAAGCGATCGTGAGGAACGCGCCGAGCAGGGTCACCAGGCTTTCGAAGTACTGCGGCATCACTCCTCCTCGACGATTCGGACAGTTTTACACTACGTCTGATGCCTGGGGTGTGCAGCACGGAACCTGAAATGTGGAGAAAAAACTCCGATTTGATCCCAAACTTAGCCATGGGGAGAAAGCTTGCTTGGTGGCTGACGGTACCCGCCAGCCACCAGTCAGCGGGCGGAGCCGCCAGCCACCAAGTGCCAGCCGCCCTACTTCCCGCCGGCGGCGAGGCGCATGAGGTCTGAGTCGAGGTCGATCCCGAGCTCGGTTCCACCCGCGCTCCCGTAAGAGTGCTGGTAGCTCCCCCAGCCCGCGCCGCGTGCGCTCTCGCGGAAGCCGCCCGCGACGAGTGCGACGAGCTCGGTCGCGGCGCGATCCACCCGCTTGCCGAATTCGCCGCTGTTCCAGTCATCGGGGCTACTTACGAGTGACGTGGGCGCGGTGACCGTGCGCAGGTAGGCAAAGAACCCGCGCAGCTGATCGTCGACAACGAGCGAGTGCCGGGCGCTGCCCGCGGTGGCGGCAAGCAGCACGGGGGTTCCGATGAGCAGGTCGTTGTCGAGCACCTGGAAGAAGGCGGTGAACAGCCCGCTCGCGCCTGCCTTGTATACGGGGGTTGCTGCGATAATCGCGTCTGCGTCGCGCAGAATCTCGGTCGCGCGTTCGAGCTCAGCTGAGACGAGCTGCGTGGTAAGCGCCGCCATGATGTCGCCCGCGAGCGAGCGCAGGTCGATGACCCGGGCTTCCATCTCGATGCCCTGTCGCTTCGCCTCTGCGAGCGTCTTGGTCGTGGCCCGGTCGGCGAGCAGGCGTGTGGTCGAGGGGTCGCTGGTGCCCGCGTTCACGACGACGAGCTGCTTGATGTTGGTCATGGTGCTGCTTTCTCAGAGAGTCTCAAGTGTGTGGGGCGGGCCTGGGCCCGCGCGAGTTGGGGACGCGTCTGCGAGCGCGTGTAGCTATTCGGGCCTTGCTGCGAGGAGCTTCTGGGTGAGCCGCGTGAGCTCGTGGAGTTCGTCGGGGGAGAGTGCCCGCATGGCCTGACCGATGTCGCGGCCGTGAGCGCGCCCAACCTCGCGCTGCACGCGCGCCCCTTCCTCGCTAATCTCGACAAGCACGGCCCGGCCGTCCTCCGGATCGGGCTTGCGAACGAGGAGGCCGCGCTGCACGAGTCGATCCACCATCCGCGATAGGGCCGGCTGGCTGAGCAGCACGTCCTCTTGGATGTCGCAGAGCCGCATCGCCTCGCCCCGCTTCACGAGCGTGTAGAGCACGTCGTACTCGCGCATGCTCGCCTCGCCCCAGATCGGTTTCGCCCCAAAGTCGCCCGAGAGGCGCGCGTGGGCAGTCATGAGTGACTCCCAGGCCTCGTTTGCGAGCCGGATGTCTGTTCTGTTGCTGCTCATGGTGCGCGCCTCTCGGGGGTGAAAGCGGTCTGGTGTGTGCGGATCCTGGACTACAGCCCGAAGGCTGCGCCCGCCGGGGCTTTGCTGTCCTGGTAGGGCGAGCCGCCCGTGACGTTGTCGCCGCGGTTCGGGTTCGGGCGGGGCTGGCGTACCTCGCCGTCGCCGTACTTTGCCTGCACAAGGTCGGCGTGCGACGGCGACTCGGGCACCTCGGGGTCGCGCAGCTTCGCGAGCTCCGCGCGGAGCACGGGGAGCACCTCTGAGCCGAGCAGGTCGAGCTGCTTGAGTACGGTGTCGGTGGGGAGGCCCGCGTGATCCACCAGGAACATCTGGCGCTGGTAATCGCCGAACATGTCGCGGAACGAGAGCGTCTTGTCGATGATCTCCTGCGGGCTGCCGACGCTCAGCGGCGTCTGGCTCGTGAAGTCCTCGAGCGAGGGGCCGTGGCCGTAGACGGGGGCCTCGTTGAAGTAAGGGCGGAACTCGCGCGCCGCATCCTGCGAGTTCTTCGCGACGTACGCCTGGCCGCCGAGGCCGACGATCGCCTGCTTCGCGGTGCCGTGGCCGTAGTGCTCGTAGCGCTGGCGGTAGAAGTTGACGAGCCGCAAGGAGTGTGCCGACGGCGCGAAGATGTGGTTCGAGAAGAAGCCGTCGCCGTGGAAGGCCGCCTGCTCGGCGATCTCCGGGGTGCGGATCGAGCCGTGCCAGACGAACGGCGGCACGTCATCGAGCGGGCGGGGCGTCGAGGTGAAGCCCTGCAGTGGGGTGCGGAAGTTGCCCTCGTAGTCGACGACGTCCTCGCGCCAGAGGCGGTGCAGCAGGTTGTAGTTCTCGAGTGCGAGCGGCAGCGCGGAGCGGATGTCCTTGCCGAACCACGGGTAGACGGGTGCGGTGTTGCCGCGGCCCAGCATGAGGTCCATGCGGCCGTCCGCGAGGTGCTGCAGCATCGCGTACTCTTCGGCGATGCGCACGGGGTCGTTCGTGGTGATGAGCGTCGTGCTCGTCGACAGCTTCAGCGTCTTCGTGAGCGCAGCGATGTGCGCGAGGAAGGTCGTCGGGCTCGACGAGAAGAATGGGGGGTTGTGGTGCTCGCCGATGGCAAAGACATCGAAGCCGACCTCTTCTGCGTGGGTCGCGATCTTCGCGAGTCCCTTGATGCGGGCGGCCTCGCTGGGGGTCTCGCCGCTGACGGGGTCGCGGGTGACGTCGGAGACGGAGAAGATTCCGAATTCCATGGTGTGCTCCTTGGTGGTTCCTGAACTGGTGCACGAGTGCGGTGCTCGAGCGGGACCCGATCCACACATTTACATGCGCTTGCATATAAATGTAACGGCACAAGCTGAGAACTATTCCCGAGCCGCAGAATTCCTCGACTCCTGGTCAGATTGCGCCATTCCCGGGCGCGGAAACACGGTGCCGGTGGCGCGGAGCGACCAGGAGTTGCGGCGCGGTGGTGCGGATCGGGGTGGCGTGGTGGATCGGTGGATCGGTGCAGCGGGGAATGCGCCGCCGAGCCAGCCAGCCCCTAGAACACCATCGGGCGGTCGTACTCGTCCTCGAAGGTGCCGCCAAGCAGCGACGGGTCGATGTCGGCCACAACCGGCACGTGGTCACTCGGGGCGTCGCCGCGGCGCTCATCGCGGTGAATGCTCGCGCCCGTCACGGTGTCGGCGAGGGCGTCGGATCCCATGATGAAGTCGATCCGCATGCCCTCGTCCTTCTGGAACCGGCCAGCCTTGTAGTCCCAGAATGTGTAGCCCTCGGGCACGATTGGTCGCACGACGTCGCTCACGAGCGGCGCAAATGACTCGAACACAGCCCGCTCGGCGGGGGAGACGTGGGTGGATCGCCCCTGCACGAACGAGGGGTCTCCCATGTCGGCGTCGAACGGTGCGATGTTCCAGTCGCCCATGAGGGCGAGCGGGAGGTCGGGGTCTTCGTCGAGCCATGCCTCGGTGTTCTTGCGGAGCGCGGTGAGCCATTCGAGCTTGTAGTCGAGGTGAGGATCCTCCAGCGAGCGGCCATTCGGCACGTACAGGCTCCAAAGCCGCAGATCACCGACGGTGACGCCGAGCGCGCGAGCCTCGAGTGGGAGGCCGTTCGGCCCCGTGCCCTGCACCTCTTCCTGGCCCTTGATGGGCTTACCAAAGCCCGGCATGCCGTCGAACCCGCGAGCCACATCGGTCATCTCGTGGCGGCTCGCGAATGCGACCCCGTTCCACTGGTTGAGGCCGTTGATCTCGAGGTGGTAGCCGGCCTGCTCGAAAGCTTCGACGGGGAACTGGTCGGGGCGGCACTTGATCTCCTGCATCGCGAGGACGTCAATATCCTCGCGCTGTAGCCAGTCGACGACGCGACCGAATCGAGTGCGGATCGAGTTCACATTCCAGGTAGCGATGCGCATGGCTCAAGCCTAGCTGGCCGGTGCGGGCGGCGCGCTCGCCGCAGCTCCCGCGCTCGCCGTAGCCGACGCAGCTCCCGCGGCAAGCGCCTCGGCGTTCTGGCGGAGCGTCTCCCGCCGTGTTTCCGGGGTCGTGTCGCCGGTGAGGATCGTGTCGGCGACGCGGGAGAGTGTCCACCACCCTGTAACAAGTGTGACGACCGAGAGGAGCAACTGCTCGGCGTCCGCCTGGGTGGTTCCGGGCAGCGCCGCAGTCAGGCCTGTCGCGAGCGCGGCGCAGCTGTCTGTGCGGCACTCGACGGCAACCGCCTCGGTGAGCTCGAGGCTCTCCCACGCGAGCAGTCTGGCGAGTTCTGGCCGTGCTTCGAGTCGGTCGAACAGCGCGAGCGCATAGTGGCCGACGGCTGCCGGGCCGTCGCCCGAGATGGGGAGCGCCTCGAGCAGGGTCGCGAGCTGGTCGTCGAGGACCGCGGCAAAGAAGCCGCTCTTCGAGCCGAAGTAGGAGTAGACGCGCTCCTTGTTGATGCCGGATTCGCGCCCGATTGCATCCATGGTCGTGCCTGAGTAGCCGTGGCGCGCGAAGAGCGTCGCGCCGGCGTCAAGAAGTTGGCGTTGCGTCTGCTCCGTGTCCCAGGCCATGTCGCAAGCGTACACCAACTCCAAACGATCGTTTGCAATTTCCCCCATCGGGCACATATGCTTTCTCCAAACGATCGTTTGGAGAACGTCATGCCCCCTATTCCACTCCCCGCGCGCCTGCTCATCACCTGGCTCGCGATCTTCCCGCTGGTGTCGATTGCGCAAGCAGTCTTCCAGCCGCTGCTTGCGAGCTGGCCGACGCTGCTCGTGACCGCGATCACGGTGGCCGCGGTCGTCCCCGTCGCGGTGATCTGGGTGGTCCCCGGGCTCACGAAGCTCTACTTTGCTCTTGCACACCGCCGAGCTCGCACGGGGAACGAGGGATGAGGGCGCTCGTCCTCGGCGGAACGGGTGCGGTCGGATCCGCTGCGGTCGCGGCCCTTCGTGCGCGCGGCCACGAGGCGCTTGCGGGCAGCCGCTCTGCGACCTCGCCCGGAAGTGTGCAACTCGATCTCACCACGAGTGCGGGGCGCACGCGCATGGTCGAGGTGGCCCGCGAGTGCGATGCGGTCATCGATGCGTCTGGCAGAGAGGATCCAGCGCTCGCGACCGAGCTCAGCGGGATCCCCTACGTCGACACTTCCGCAGGCACCGCGTACCTCGCCCGCCTGCGCGACCGGCCGGGCGGCGTCACGCTGGTGCTCGGGGCAGGGATCGCGCCCGGGGTGAGCACGGTACTGGCCGCGGCGCTGGATCCACACCCCGGCGACGAACTCGACGTCGCCGTGCTACTCGGAACGGGCGAGGTGCACGGCCCCGCCGCCGTCGCCTGGACCGCGGAGCTTGCCGGGCGAGACATTCACCTCGCCCCCGAGGGGAGGCCGGTGCGAGACTTCCGGGAACAGCGGAGATTCCTGCTCGACGGGAGGCTGCGCCGCTACCTCCGCACCGACTTCCCCGACCACGTCTTGCTCGCGAGCACTGGTGCGACGATCCGCAGCTATCTCGCGCTCGGCAGCCCGCTCGGCACCGCGGGCCTCGCGCTCGTCGGGGCGATCCCAAGTCTGCGGGGGATCCTCGCCGCCGCCCCGCACTGGGGCGACGACCGCTGGCGCGTCGCCGTCACCAACTGCCGCACCGGAGAGATGCTCGCTGCTTCCGGCTTCGGGCAATCGCGCGCCACGGGGGAGTTCGCGGCGCTCGCCGCAATCGAGGCCGCCGCCCGCCCGGATCTCGGCCCGGTGACCATGGCGGATGTGCTCGGAACCGACGCCATTGGTGCGGCGGCGAGCGTGTCCGACTGGGCAGCCTCTCCCCGCTAGGGCCCGAGACCAGCGAGTGCCCGCCCCGCTGCGAGATGCAACGTGGCGGGCACTCCTGTTCGGCAGTCCTCCGTAGTTCGGCGAATCCATGGCGGCCGGTGGCTGGCGACCGGCTGAGGTTAGGAGTGGCTCCGACGCGACCGGAGGAGAAGCAGGGCACCGCCCAGCAGCGCGCTCGCTCCGAGGGTAAGAGCCGTTGCGCTCGACGCGCCGCCTGACGTGGCAAGTGATCTGCTTCCGCGCTGCGGGGTTCCTGCGTCGCCGTCGCCGGCTGCGGGGGCATGGGGATCAGCTACCGGGGGAGCTGCCGCGGGCGGATCTGAGGCAGGAGGGTTAGCCACGGGGGGATCAGAGACCGGGGGATCAGAGACCGGGGGATCGGTGACGGGGGGATCAGTGGCAGGAGGGTCCGTGACAGGAGGGTCCGTGACGGGGGGATCCGTGACGGGTGGTTCGGTCACCGGGGGTTCAGTGTCCTCCTCGACGGTGTAGCTGAGTTCGGCGCTGCCGTTACCGACGATCACACCGCTCTCGAAGGTTGCGTCTGGCTGCCCCATGCTCGATCCACCGCCGCCCGACCCCGCGAGCGACGCAGTGAGGCCGAGGCCCGTTCCGGCCGGGTGCTTCGCGCCTGTGCCGCCGGCTCCGCCGCCAACTGCCCCGCCGCCCCCGCCGCCGGCAGAGTTGGCGACGTTGGTGACGCCCGCGGTTTCCCAGGCGAAGCCGGTGCCTCCCTGGCCAACAGTGATGCCTGCGGCAGCCGACCCGGCCTCGCCGGGAATGCCCGCGAGCCAGGCGTATCCGTCGGCAGCGAAGCCCGCTGTGCCGGCGCTGCCGCCGGCTCCACCCGCGCCGCCGCCGCTGCCGATGAGTTCGACGGGAACCGGATCAAGCGTGGGCATCGGCGGCTGCATGGTGGGGGCACTCACCGTGCCCGCCTCACCGTGTTCGCCTGCGCTGCCGCCCGGCGTCATAAACCGCGTGGAGAGTGCGCCGCCGCCGTTCTTCGTCGAGAACTGTCCACCTGAGTAGCTCGCACCGCCGCCGCCTCCCGCGATCTGTACGAGAACACCGTCGAGGGTGACGCTCGTCGCGCCGCCTCCGCCGCCGGCACCGTGTACACCAGCGCCTGGCTGTACGCCGCCGTCACCTCCGCCATTGAACCCGCCGGTGACGAGCTGCCCTGCGCCACCGACAGTGACGGTCAGCGTGTCGCCTGGCTGCGCCTCAAGCGTGCTCGTGACCGTGGCGCCGAGGCCTCCTGCCTCGGGGGAGGAGTCCGAAAAGTAGCCGCTTGCGCCCCGGGTGACAAGGGCAAGCTCGGTGACGCCCGAGGGGACGACCCACTCCTCGGTGGATCCAGTAAAGCCGAAGGCCACGCTCTCTGAGAGGTCATCGAGTGCGCTTGCCTGAGTCGGGGCGAATCCGAGCCCGGCGATGAGCAGTACGGTCCCGCAAGCGAGTGAGCCGCCGCGGAGTCGGGTCTGTGCTGCGAAGGGGAACATGTCTGGCACCAATCGTTGAAGTGGATAGTTGTGCTCAGTGGTGCTGTCGAGGTGTCTCGGCAATCGCCACGTCGTCACAGTTCAACGGTAGGTTTCGTCGCGGGTGCCCTCCGTGGTCGCGGGCGCGGAATCGGGGGAGCGTAGGCGAAGCTCAGCGGTCAGCTGCTGTCGTCTACGTAGTTCCGGTGCCGGGCGTCAGCGGTCGATGCCGCCGCCCCCGCACGCATCGGTTCGGGGCTGCTCAGATTTCCGAGGCCGCCAGCAGCTGCGCAATCGCGTGACGGTTTGCCGCGCCGAGCTTGCGGAGCACGCGATGCGCGTGGCTCTCGACGGTGCGCACACTGACGACCAGCCGCTCGGCGATCTGCGCGTTCGAGAGCCCCTCGGCCAAGAGCCTCGCGACCTCGGTCTCGCGGTCGGTGAGCCGTCGGCGACCCGGCTGGAACCGCCCCGTCTCGAACACGACGCCAGGGGACTCCTCGCGTATGCGCTCGCTTTCGCGCCTGACGGCGTCGGCCGTATCGCCCTTCGCGTCTTCGAGAGTGAGGTCGAGGATCGACAGGGCGAGCCCCGTCCGCCCTGCTGCGTGGAGGCGCTTCGCGAGCAGCACCGCATTGGCGCTGTCGGGGCTGTGCATATGCTCGATGGCTGCGGCGTAGGAGTGAACAAATTCGCCCTCCACCGCGGGGAGTGCGAGTCGAAGCTGCGCGAGGCGGTCCGCGTCTTGTGCGACCTCGAGCGAGGCGAGCCAGAGCAGAACTCCGGGAAAGCGGTAGCCGCGGGCGCTCAAATCCGCACCGCGCGACCAGAGCAGATCGGCCGCCGCGGCGCGCTGCTGGCGAGCAATGAGCAGCTGTGCCTCGGCCTCGGCGGGGGCTTGGTGGAGCGGGGGAACGCCGGGCAGGCCGAGGCCCGCGGCGACGGCAAGGTGCCGCTCGGCCTGCTGATCGCGGCCTCGGCGGGCCGCGATCAGGGCGGCGCAGCCCTGGATAGCGAGTTCCGCGGCGAGCGTTGACATCGTACTCGCGCGATGGGCGAGCGGGATCACGGTGGCGAGCACCTCCTCCGCCTCGGCGTAGCGGCCCTGCGACTCGAGTGCGTAGACGAGCACGGCAGCATGGCTGCGGATCGAATCGACATCGAGCGCGACGAGTGCATCGCGGTAGCCGCGGCGCGACCAGCGAATCGCCGCTTCGAGATCACCGAACCCAATGTGTACGACGCCGCGAAGGGAGTCGAGTGCGAAGTCCTCGAGTCGCAGGTTCACGCTCTCGGCCTCGTGCAGCGTGAGGTCCGCTGCGGAGAAGTTTCCGCTCGACGTGTTCGCGACGGTGCGTGAGCGCAGCATCCGGATCTGCACCTCGGCCGGCACTTCGTCGGTGACCGCGAGCCGCTCGCCGAAGTCGCCCGGCACACTGCGGAGAGCGTGTTCGAGTGACACCGTGCTTGCGTCGATGACGGCCGCCTGGAGGCGTGTGGTCGTGCCGCCGTCGTGCAGCAGCGCGAGTGCGCCGTCGAGGTCCCCCTTCGCGCAGGCTACCCATTCGGCGCGAAGCAGCAGCAGCCGTGTGCGGGCGACGGGATCCTGCGGCGCGGTGAGATCCGCGGTGAGCACCGCCTCGACCTCGTCGTCGCTCGCCCCACCGGTGGTCATCGCGCGCACTGCCGCAGCCGCCGTTGTCGCGTTCGGGCGGGCCTGCCACTCGGTGACGGCGACGTGCATGCTGGTGCGCGATTGCTCCTGCACGAGCCTGACGATCACTGCGTTTTCTTGGGCGGTGACGACCGGCTCGATAAGCCCGGTTACGTGGAGAACGCGGGCGTCACCCTCGAATCCTGCGCCGAGCAGGGCGATGAGCCTGCTGCGCTTGGCGAGAGATGGTTGGTGCCTGAAGTAGTCCTCGAGGAGCGGTGGGTGAACAGTGACCCTTGGTCTGTCTTCGACGATGAAGACGCGAATGAGCCCGTGCGCTTCGAGGCGTTCGATCGCGCCCTGGTCGACGAGTCGGCGTATGGTCTCGAGGTCAGACACACCAGTGATCGCGACAAGCTGGAGCGCGTCCTGATCCGCCTCCGGCAACCCGGAGAGCAGTCGCGCGACGCTGCCAGACAGCTCCGGCGACCACAGGCCTCCCTGCATGACCCAGGTGTTGTGCACCCTCAGCAGGCTCCCGTTGAGCACCGCAGCGTCGACGATGTCGCGAGCAAGCCCAGGGAGCGCGCCCGAGCGGGCGAATATCTGGCCGAGCGAGACGTGCTCGATCGGCCCGCCGAGGCGAGCCTCGGTCTCAGCCCGCAGTTCCCTAAACGTGAGCGGTGGGATCTGTAGCGACAGCGAGTGGAGTCGCCTCGCCGTCTGCCGTGGCGTGTCCGCGATATGCCGTGCGGTGACGGCCCTGAGCTCTGGCTGCAGTTCCAAAGCTGCCGTGACGACGCCCCACGAGGCGTCGTCGACCTCCTCGACAGTGTCGACGAGGAGCACGCAACGTTCGCCAGTGAGCTCGCGCCGGAGGGCCGAAAGGTGGGCGGCGAGTTGCTGGGAAGGCGATCCTGCCTGACCGTCGTGCGGCGAGGCTCCCTGCACCGCGAGTGCTGCGAACGGCACCGTGCTGAGAGCTTGGATGCCGCGCACCCAGCGCACGATCCAGCCATCCTCGATGAGGAGCGTCTCAAGCTCGCGGAGCAGCGTCGACCGGCCGCTTCCCGCAACACCCTGCACCTCGACGTGCTGTCCCGAGGACAGCGCATCGACTGTCCAGCGCAGTGCGCGCTCCCGTGCGCTCATGTTCGTCACCCTTCGATGCGCAGTGGGCTGACAGCGTCTCTCGCTCCCCGTCCCCTGACCTAAGACTATGGCGAGCACGGGGTTTGCGCGAGGGATTTTGCCTTGGATCTCGCGCCGAGTCGCCGCCGACCCGAGCGAGTGACGACCGCCCAAAATGGCCCCAGCGGCGAGCCTTGCAGTTCGCGTGCCCGACTTGAGTCCGGTGCGCAAGGACCCCACGGATAACGAGGAGGAGGAAAAACTGTGGCATTGCGGCACGAGCCTCAAGGTTCCCTCAAGAGCGTAGCTGGGGCCTAAACGAAACCTATAGCTTCCATAAGTATGTTGACAGCGCAATGGAGCTACTGGCTACGGGAGACCCCCTCGCCAGCAGTGTCAACTCTTCTCAGCCAGTCTGCCCGCACCGCCCACACCGCGGTTTCGCGCTCGTTTCGGCCTCCTCAACTGCGCTTCCGGCGTCTTGCGGCGCAGCTCACTCCCCAGTGAAGCGCCCAGAGTTTGCACCTCCCACACCGGCGTGAAGTGCAATACCCAAATGAAGAAAGAAGGTGGAACTCAGTGGCAGTCAAATCCCGACCGCTAGCAATGTATGTCGTTGCTGGCGTTCTCATTTCGGGTGTCTTCGCTGGGCCGTCCGTCGCACTCGCACAGGATACTGGCGTCGATGCCAGCCTCCTCAGCGAGGTCACGGAGAGCCCGAACGAAGGCACCATTGAAGCCGGAACCGAAGCACCCGAACCCGTCGCCGACGACGACACGAGCGCAGCCAACGCTGACGCGCCGGCAGAAGAAGCGCCAGAAGACTCACCCGAAGTAGCGCCGCAGGACGCAGCTGCCGAGGAAACAACGTCGCAGACAGATTCCTCGGAGACCGCCGAACCCCAGGCCGCTCAGCGCGAGGCAGCCGCCGCGGCTGTTCCCGCCGACGCACCCAAGACGGGCTTTGAGCTGCGTGGCGAGGTCGACGGCGAGACGTGGACGACCGAGGAAGAGGAACTCGCGTTCCTGAACACCCTCGCGGACACGACTGACCGCGTCGAGTTCGACGTGCTCGGCAAGTCGACGCTTGGCCGCGACCTGCACCTCGTGCGCGTGGGCGCTGAGCCCGCAGCGCGTGCAGATCTCAACGAGGCGAACACCGCCATGGTGACGTGCACCCAGCACGGCAACGAAGAGGCACCCCGTGAGGCCTGCCTGAAGCTCATGCGGGACCTCGCGTTCACCGAGGATCCCGCGATGGTGAAGTACCTCGAAGAGGTCACCGTGGTACTCATCCCGACCGGTAACCCCGATGGCTTCTTCGCCGCCGGTGCTGACGGTGTGGTCACCCACGACACGCGTACCCGTGTGCTCTGGGACGGCGTGGACGCGCAGGGCAACCCCGCTCCCGGCACCGATCCAAACCGCGACCACCTCGCGCTGAAGACCGTCGAGGGGCGACTCATGTCGTCGCTGCTCAGCGAGTTCACGCCCCACGTCGCGCTTGACGCACACGAGATTCCGCAGCGCGGCCCGGTTGGGCCGAAGCCCGGACCGAACTCGAACCCGACTGGCCGCAACGGTGACGCCGAGTTCCTGTACCCGCGTAACGCGAACGTGCCCGAGGACGTCTGGAAGCTTGCGAAGGACTTCGTGGACGGTGCGATTGCCGGAAGCGATGCTGCGGGCTTTGACGGCCGCTACTACCTCAGCGGCGGCGACGAGCGCATCCTGCGCAACGCACTTGGCCTGCGCGGCACCGTGAGCGTGCTGCTCGAGTCAAACCAGAACTTCCTCGACAACAAGGATCGCGTGCGCGTGCAGACCACCGCGATGGAGGATGTGCTCGGCTACCACGCCGAGAACGTTGAGCGCGTCACGGCGATGGCGAAGAAGTACGAGGACAACCAGATCCAGGCAGGGAAGGATCGCACTCCGCTGTTCGTCGGCGGCGTCGTTCCCGACGGCAACCCGAACGACGGCGTGGGAACGCTGCCCGGCGGCAAGCCGCTCGCAACCCTCGACCCGGCTCCCGCCTGCTACCCGTTGACGAGTGCGGAATACGAGACGGTCCGCGAGCAGCTCGCGGGCCACAACGTTGTCGTCGATAAGACCGCCGACGGCTACCAGGTGAGCCTGGCGCAGAAGTCGCGCCCGATGATCCCGTACATCCTCGATGAGGCTGCTCAGTACTCCGACGTGAAGATTGCCGGAACCGACACCTGCGCCGACACCATCCCCACGACCGGCTTTGAGTCGCGTGGCGAGGTTGACGGCGAGACGTGGACGACGGCTGAGGAGGAGCTTGCGTTCCTCAACACCCTCGCGGACACGACTGATCGCGTCGAATTCGACGTGCTCGGCAAGTCGACGCTCGGCCGTGACCTGCACCTCGTCCGTGTCGGAGCGGACAAGCCCGCTGCGCGCGCCGACCTCAATGAGGCGAACACCGCCATGGTGACGTGCACCCAGCACGGCAACGAGGAAGCGCCCCGTGAGGCGTGCCTCAAGCTCATGCGCGACCTCGCATTCACCGATGATCCGGAGCTCGTGAAGTACCTCGAAGAGGTCACCGTCGTCATGATTCCGACCGGCAACCCCGACGGCTTCTTCGCTGCCGGCGCTGACGGAGTCGTGACCCACGACACGCGTACGCGTCTGCTGTGGGACGGCACCGATGCCGAGGGCAAC
>NZ_JBLUNZ020000051.1:0-91735 GCF_048061935.2 Leucobacter sp. BZR 635
TGCACATGGGGTCAGTAGTCCGAACCAGGCCTGCTCTAAACCAGAACCACGTCGCGGTCGACCGTCGTGATTTCCTTAGCTTCGACCTCTCCTGTAGAAAGCAATGTGTCGGCCACTGCTGAGGCCACCGCGTATGCAAGGCGGGGCGGAACGGCGTTGCCGATCTGGCGGAAGCGAGCGGACTGAGCGCCTTGCCATGGAACATCGGACGGGAACGTCTGAATCGCAGCCGCCTCTTCGACGGTAATGCGCCTGAGCTTTGCTTCGACAGGCAGATCTAGCAAAGGACTCTGTTGCTCGACTAACAAGCGCTCATGGTACTTAATGATCCACGGATTCTCGCCGAAATAAAGATCTCCCTCATCAACGATCGGGGTGCGGTTGCCGCCCATCGAGGCGGGCAACGTCGGTGCAGGACGGTCCAATCCCATTACGCGACCTTGGCCGTTGAACAGCATGCCCGCATATGGGGAGCGACGGAGCACCGGATTCTTGGCGAGCGTGATGGCTGCAGTGCAGCGCGAGTCATTCCCAGGTTCGCCCGCTCGAGGCAGCCCCGCAAGAGCGGACCTCACCGTAGGCGGATCCTCGGCGGTCAGCGCATTTGGCAGTATGAAGTCCGGCCCGTCATGCGGCACTCCTATGAGGAACATGCGCTCGCGTGCCTGCGGGACGCCCCAATGCGATGCATTCAGCACAACCAGTTCGACCTTGTAGTCAAGCGCTGCCCGGCTCTTCAACTCGTCAATAATATCGGCCCAGCGCCGATTGCGGGCAAGTGCAGCCACGTTCTCCATAACAAATGCTTGCGGCTTCACCCTTGCTACCAAGCCTAGGAAATCGAATACATGGCGTGAGCGCGGGTCGTTGGGGTCCATGCGTCCAGCAACGGAGAAACCTTGGCAAGGTGGGCCGCCGATAACGAGGTCGGCCATGCCCTCACTGAGATTCGCTGCGGCTACCCGAACGTCGCCGCAGACGGCTGTCTGCCCCTCGAACCGACGAGCGGCTTCGCGCCACTCAGGGTCACGGACCTCGTGCAGCCTGTTGTGCGTCTGGACAGCGTACGGGTCAATGTCGTTCGCAAAGACGGGAGTGAAGCCCGCGCGCGCAAAACCAAGGTCAAGACCGCCTGCCCCTGAATAGAGGGAGACGAACTTGAGGCCATTTGACGCCCTAAAACTGGGTGAGTTATGTGCTTTCGACATAACGCAATCCTAGCTTGAGCCACCGACATCGTGTCAAAGATAGGTTTGTGGCATGTCATCCACAACGGGCACGGAGAGCGATTTCCACCATGCCCTCGCGACAATGCTTGCCGAGCTGCGAAACAGCGGTCACGCTTCGCAAGGCACACTTGCTGGAGAACTCGGCATTGATCAAGCGGCTGTGTCCAGGGTGGAGTCCGGCCAGCGCCGCCTCACTGTAGCCGAGGCATTTGCCTGGCTCGAAGCGCTCGGCCTCTCGTCCGAAGAGAGCGCGGAGCGGCTCCTCGAACTATGGAAAGCCCATGGCGGTCGTCCGCCAGGCTTCTGGAATGAGTCTGGCCGTGGATGAAGTATTGAACGTCGCGCAGGTTGTCCATAGTTGGGAGCTTCCACTACCCATCGAGAGCGCGCATGACGCAGTCAATGCCGTTGTCACCCACGGAGAAGAAAAGGGCTTCCGTCCCGAGGACTTCGCATTAGTCCTAGAACAGGCGACCGAGCAGTGGCGTTCGAGCGGGGTTGTAGCGCCGCAGCTCCGCGCAGCGGTTGACGCAGCCCTTGAATTCACTGCTCCACCACTTGATGACATCGATGCCAAGGCCTACTTTGACCTTTACAAGAAGTTGCGTAGTGGAGGAGGTGATGTCGCTAGCCTTACCCACTCGACTGTGCTCAGATTGCTCTCTCGCACTTCCCTCATTTCTCACCTGCTCGGGGAGGAGCGGTTCTCGTGTTCGCAAGTGTCTCGACTGCTCGCAGCGAACGAAACTAGTCTCGACGTTTCTTACGGCTCCATTGTTAAGATCGCCCGGAAGCTGAACATGCTTCCTCAGCTCAACCGAGAAGAAGCCGTCGATACGCTCTGGCAATCTGACCAGACTCGTTCCATCGCTCTGTTTCCAGACTCCTCACTCCCGGAGACCAACAGCCTTGCAGGTGCCGCATTAAGCTCCTGGCTACCCGAAGTTGACGCTGAGCGCCTCCTCATCCGGCTGAGTAATTCGAATTCACCAGATGCTCCGCAGTTCTGGCCGTATCTCCAGATCCTTCATTGGTGCTTAGTTCCGATCGAGTTCTTTGACCACCCAGCCAGCTATCTATATGAGTTCGCGCCTCGCGGGGGCAACGGCGAGGCACTGTTCGCGAAGTATCCCGCAGTCACTGGCAATCCTTTCCTCAACAACGCTAAGGCGGTGCACTCTCTAGACAGCTGGGCGCGTGGCCGAGGTGGTGACGACGCCCATGCACTTGCTGAGATCGTGAAGACCGTCGATACGTTGCCTTTCGTCCCCCGGCGTCAGGTTGCCAGGATCTTGCGAGCTTGGCTGGTTCGAATCATCGAGCTTCGGACCGTTGAGCCGGTACTTCTGGACATTCAAGCGACAAACGCAATCTTCGAATCCGTGTCCGGGTTCATTACCAGTAACGAGACCTACACGCAGGGCGTCATCGAACAGCGCGTGGTGGACTGCCTCGCAGTGCTCGCCTATGACAAGCCTGGTTGGCGCGCTCGGGGCCTTGGCGACGGCGTGAATGCGACGAACTTCAGCCGACACAAACTTGGCGATGTCGAGTTCGCCAACGTTGACCAGCGGTGCGCAATCGCGCTAGAGGCCCATGGTGGCCACCTCTCCCTGACCTACGTCGCGGACCATGCCCGTTCTCTGGCCCGGATCATCGACCAACGGTTGAAAGAGTCATGGGGGAACCTTGATGACCCTGAGTCATGGACTGTTAGAGTCCTGTTCGTCGCGCATTCTCGTGATGTCAATGGGCTACCTACCGAGGACACGCTTCACGGAGTCAACGTACGCTACGAATACCTGGATTACAGGGAACTTGTGAATCTCTCGAAGAGATCTTCACTACCTGCAGATCAAATTGCTGCGTTCCAGTTTTATGTCATTGAGCAGCTCAACGAACCGACGGTACGCGAATCGGCGCGAGATAAGTTCCGCGAGATCGTCGCGATTACCGCACAGTAAAATCCGGCCAATTAGTACATCTCGGATATTGTGCTTCGGGCAACGGAGTGCGACACGTGCGTTTGCCCCAAGGCGTGTCATTTGTAGGCTAGGGGGTCGGAGTTTTAGGCCGCGAACGTTCGCGGCCTAAAAAGAAGCGATCGCAGTCGAAATGGCGGACGTGACTATGGGCTGAAATACCGCATAAGTACCGCGCGCTCATTTCGGCTGCGAAAGAAAAACAAAACACCCGGCCAGATTTCGTGTCTGACCGGGTGTTTCTCGTGGTGCGCCCCAAGGGATTCGAACCCCTGACCTTCTGATCCGTAGTCAGATGCTCTATCCAGCTGAGCTAGGGGCGCAGTGTTGATCTCTCAACTTGAAATACATTACACGAAAGTTCGGCCATGTTCAAAACGAGGCCGCCACGGGCTGGCTGAATTGCTCTCGAAGTTCGCGTTTCAGGATCTTCCCGCTCGGGTTTTTCGGCAGGATCTCAACGATGTGGACGATTGTCGGCACTTTGAACGCCGCGAGACGCTCGCGCGTGTGGGCGCGCAGCTCCTCCTGCGTGGCGGATGCGCCCGCTGTGAGCACGACGGCCGCGGTGACGGTCTCCACCCACTTCGGGTGGGGCGTGGCGAACACTGCGCACTCGGCGATCGCGGCGTGCTCGTAGAGCGCCTCTTCGACCTCGCGGCTCGCCACGTTTTCGCCGCCCGTGTTGATCATGTCTTTGCTGCGGTCGACAATGCGGAGTCGGCCGCCCTCGTCGAAGACGCCGAGGTCGCCCGAGTGGAACCAGCCGCCGCGGAACGCCTCTGCGGTCTGCTCCGGAGCGTTCCAGTAGCCGAGCGCGAGCTGGGGGCTGCGGTGCACTATCTCTCCGACCTCGCCGGTGGGCACTGGCTCGCCCGCCTCGTCGACGACGCGCGTTTCGACGTGCAGCACTGGGCGGCCGGCTGAGCCCGCGTGGCTGAGCTGCTCGTGAGGAGGCAGGATCGTCGCCACGGGCGCGAGTTCGGTCTGGCCGTAGAAGTTCCACAGCTGCAGCCCGGGAAGTCGCTGTTGGAGCTCGTGGAGCACCTCTACGGGCATCGCGGCGGCACCGTAGTAACCCTTGGTGAGGCTTGTGAGATCCGCGCCCGCGAATTCGGGGGAACGCAGCAGCGAGATCCACACCGTGGGCGGGGCGAAAAACTTGGTGACCCGGTGTTCTGCGATGGTTCGCAGCACGGTCGCGGGGTCGGGGCCGGGCAAGAGCACGCTCGTGGCACCGAGCATGATGTCGGGGCCGAGGAAGCAGTCGAGTTGGGCGCAGTGGTAGAGCGGCAGCGCGTGGAGTTCGACGTCGTCTGCCGACATGCCGCCCTCGACCACGGCGCTGAGATATTCAGAGCTCAGCGATCGACTGGAGTGCACGGCACCCTTGGGGCGCGACTCGGTGCCGCTCGTGAACATGATTCGCAGTGGATCGTCGGGGCCCAGCACGACCGGTGGCTCGGCATCGTGCGAGGTGGCGAGGATCTCCTCGAAGGGGATCCACCCTGGCGCAGGCGCTGTGCCGAGCTCGCCCGTGATCTCGATGAGTGCGGAAACGCCCACGCCGGAGTGTGCGACCGCAAGCTCCGCGGTCTCGGTGAGCGCGGGTTGCGCAATGAGTGCCGCGGGGGTCGAGTTCGCGATGAGCGGGCCGATCTCACCCGGGGTGAGCACAAAATTGAGTGGCACGAAGATCGCGTCCGCGCGGGCGGCCCCGTATGCGGCGACGGCGAACTGCCAGCAATTGCGGCTGAGCATCGCGACGCGGTCGCCAGGGTGGACGCCCGCCTCGGTGAGCGCGTTCGCGAAGCGGTTTGCGAGTCGGTCGAACTCGCCGAAGGTGAGGCTTGTGTCGCCGTCGATCAGGGCGGTCTTGTTGGGCAGTCGCGCTGCGGTGCGGCGCAGGTGCTCCCCGATCGTGTCGGCTCGTGCCGCGGAAACGGTCGCGGAGAGTGCCTGATCAAACAGCATTGTCATACCTCACATCGTTGTAAAGCAACTAACCCGGATAGGTGGGTGATCGTAACGATAGCAAGCTGGGCTTGTGAGTACTACCCTCCTCGGGAGGTACGATGAAGTACGTGCCTATGAACACTGACAGCGACGAGCTCGCGATGCCGCATTTTCCGGAGCCGAGCGCGGAGCTCGCGCGGGCGGAGAAGCTCATCCTGGGGATCCCCGACTACCCGGCCCCCGGCATCATCTTCCGCGACATCATGCCGCTGCTCGCTGACGGGCGGGCGCTGCGGGCGACGGTTGACGCGCTCATCGCGCCATTCCTCGGCACATTTGACGTGATCGCGGGCCTGGAGGCGCGTGGCTTCCTGCTCGCGAGCGCTGCGGCATATTCGACCGGGGCAGGCTTGCTGCCGATTCGCAAGGCCGGCAAGCTTCCGCGCCCGGCGGCTTCGGTTGGTTACGAGCTCGAATACGGCGTGGCCGAGGTTGAAGCGCACGACGATCTACCGAAGGGCAGCCGGGTGCTGCTCATCGACGACGTGCTTGCGACGGGTGGCACGCTCGAGGCGGCACGCGAGCTGCTCGAGATGCTCGGATACACGGTGGCTGGCACCGCTGTGCTCTTCGAAATTCATGGCCTGGGCGGTCGCGCGGCGGTCGCCGACCCGAACCTGCACACGGTGTTCACGAGCAACTAGCGCTCGTGCGCCGCTGTCGCACCGCGCGGTGGGCTCGTGGCCGCACTCCGTGCGGTCGAGATCACGTTATGCGCAATTTTCGATCGCCCCCTCGTAAATATGCGACGGATGAGTGAAACTGGGTTCGTGACCGATAACTTTTTTGCCGCAAGAGACCTTCTGCTGAGCCTCCAGGGCGAGCCCGATCGGGCTCGGGCCGAGTTCCGTTGGCCCGACGTTGGCGACAGCTTCAACTGGGCGCACGACGTGTTCGACCGCATCGCCGCGGACAACGACACGACTGCGCTGTGGATCGCTGAGGAGAGCGGGCGGGAGCACAAGCGCACCTTCCGGGAGCTCAAGCAGCGATCCGACCAAGTAGCGAACTGGCTGCGTCAGATCGGAGCAAAGCGCGGCGACATCGCCATGCTCATGCTCGGAAACCACGTGGAACTGTGGGAGATCATGCTCGCAGCGATGAAGCTGGGCGTCGTCATTCTTCCCACCTCCGTGGTGCTCGGACCCCAGGAGCTCGTCGACCGAGTCGAGCGTGCGAACGTGCGTTGGGTCTTCGCTGGCCCAGAAGACGCGGTGAAGTTTGCTGGGATCCCTGGCAGCTTCCGCGGGGTTGGGGTGCGGCTCGACGAGGGCACGATGGATCAGCGGGCCGCGCTGTATGACTGGGCGCGCTTCGAAGAGTCCCGCTCTGCATCGGTTGCGTCGGTCATGAAGCAGACGAAGAGCGTCGATCCCGCCCTGCTGTACTTCACCTCGGGAACGACGAAGCTGCCGAAGATCGCGGTCCACTCGCACACGAGTTATCCGCTTGGGCACTTCACCACGATGGCGTGGCTCGGTGTGCGCCCCGGCGATGTGCACTCGGTGATTAGCGCACCCGGATGGGCGAAACACGCCTGGTCGAGCTTTTTCGGGCCGTGGAACGTGGGGGCGACCGTATACGTCGCCAACTACGCCAGGTTCAAGGCTGAGCGAATCATCAGCGAGCTCGATCGTGTGGGCGTCACGAGCTTCTGCGCGCCGCCGACGGTGTGGCGCATGCTCATTCAGAGCGAGCTCGGAGCGAAGCCCTCAGCGCTTCGCGAGGTCGTCTCTGCTGGCGAGCCGCTCAACCCGGAAGTGATCTCGCGTATTCAGGAGAGCTGGGGGTTGACGCTGCGCGATGGCTACGGGCAAACGGAGACTACCGCGACGATCGGCAACATGCCGGGAGACGAAGTTGTCCCCGGCGCGATGGGCAAGCCCCTTCCCGGAGTCGACATCGTGCTCATCGACCCGATGACGGGCGAGGAAACGGACGAGGGCGAGGCGTGCCTTCGGCTCGGAGCCGAGGACGGCGGCACGGGAGCCGCGCGGCCAGTGAACCTCATGTCTCGCTACTTTGGGAACGAGGAAGCGACCGCCGAGGCAATGTCTGGCGGCCTGTACCACACGGGCGACGTGGCCCAGCGGGACGAGAACGGCTCGCTCACGTTCGTCGGCAGAACGGACGATATCTTCAAATCGAGCGACTTTAAGGTTTCGCCCTTCGAGGTTGAGAGTGTGCTCCTCGAGCACGACTTCGTAGCCGAGGCCGCGGTGGTGGGCGCTCCCGACGAGACTCGCCTGAATGTGACGAAGGCGTATGTCTCGCTTCCGGCTGGCACAGAGGCTTCTGAGGCGACGGCAAAGGAAATTCTCGTGCACGCCCGCAGGGCGCTGCCCGCCTACATGCGGGTGCGCAGGGTCGAGTTTTTCGAGCTGCCAAAGACCACCTCGGGCAAGATTCGCCGGGTCGAGCTGCGGGTTCGCGAGGAGGTGGCGTTCTCTGCGGGGGAGCGCATCGTGACAGAGTGGCGCGAGGAAGACTTCCCCGATCTGAAGGGGTAGCAGCCCGGCCTTGCCGCGCCGCCGGCAGTCGCACGGAACGCACCGAACACCTGCGGTCGCAGGGCCGCCGTGGGCTGGCCTGCTGGTGGGCTTGTCCGCCGGTCGGCTGGATCCGCTCTTCTGCAGGTGCTGCCGTCTCGCTGGCTACTCCGCTGACCCGTCGGCGTCGGAGTAGCGTGCGAGGTCGCTGCCGACAAGTGCCGCGACATCGATCGCCTCGGCGGGCGGACGACGGCGACCCTCAGCATAGGCGAGGCGCGCCGCCGCGAGGTCAGCGAGTCGCACTGATTGGATGAGGATCACGCGCCGCAGCCCTGCCGAGACCTCACCGCGCTCATGGGCCACGGCGGCGACCCGCGCGAGCGTTTCGGCCCGGCGCGCGATGCGCACGTCTGGGTGCTCGCGGTCTTCACGCAAATCTGGCGGGATGAGGTTGAAGCGTTGGGGTGACGGCACGGCAATCGGGGTCGAGATCGGGGGGATCTTCTCGTTGAGGATCGCCCGGTACTTCGAGTTCGCGATCGCCCGTAGGTAGACCGAGTACTCGAGCGCATCGAGTTTCTGCTTCTTCTCGGGGTCGCTGCGCAGCGCCTCCGCGGGGTAGAGCTCGATCTCTGCGACCTCGAAGGGATCAAGGATGCGGTAGGCGAGCGTGTCGGTGCGCTGCCCGGTGAGGTGCCGCCCGACGCGGGAGGCGAAGCTCTCGTGGGTTTGCCCGACGTAAATCGGTTCGCCGTCGTAGTCGTAGAAGGCGTATACGCCGATGCACGGGCCGAGTCGCTTGCCGCTTGCGGGGTCAGTGGAGCGCATCGCGGTGTTGAGCAGCTCGCGAAACCCCTGCACGAACCTCGTCGGCATTGATTTCTTGAGGGGTGCTTCGCCGCTGGACTCGTTGTAGCTGGCGACTCCCCGGCTACCCACGAACGCTCGCAGCCGCCGCGGCCTGCGCACCAATTTGCGCCCCGGGCTGTGCTCCGGGCTGAACTCCGGTCAGCGCCGCCGCAGCTGTCGACATCTCGCCCCGCGTGAGCGGCAGCAGATAGTTGCTTGCGAGCCAGGACACCGCGGGAACGGCGACAGCATCACCAAAGCCGAAGAGCACCTGGCTTGGCCGGGCATCGCCCAGTTCGTAGTCTCCCGCACCCATGAGGCGGGCGTATTCGAGCGGCGTCATCCAGCGCACCCGCAGCTTGCCGGCACCGATCTGCACGACCGCCTGCTTCGAGGAGCCGCCGCGGGCGGTGCGGAGGCAGCCGGCGATGTCGTCGGGCCGCACCTCCCACACGGCACGGCCCTTGCGGGTGCGGCGGTATGCGGTGCGGTAGGTCGTGTCGGGCTCGGCGAGCAGCCGGGTCACGCGATCCAACTGGGTCTCCGAGAGCGACGCGAGAAATGCGCTGGTGCGCTCGGCGTCCCACCAGCGTTCGTCGCTCGCGGGCATCTCTTCGACGGTGCTCCCGAAGCCCTCGCGCAGCGGCTCCGGCGCTTCGGGCAGCTCCGCCTGGTGGGTGATGAGCGATTCGTCGTCGAAGACCCACTGCAGCCAATCCGGGCGCAGCGGCGAGGCGACCTGCAGCGCGGGTTCGGCGGGCGGAGCGAGCGCCCCGACGAGGAAGAGTCGCGGGCGCGACTGCGGCACAAATCGTCTAGCGTCGATTGCGAGCAGGTCGACCGAGTAGCCGAGCGAGTTGAAAGCGCGGACTGCCGCTGTGAGGTCGTCGCCCCCGTTCGAAGTGGCGAGCCCGACCACGTTTTCGAGCACGGCGACGCTGGGGCGCTGGTCACCCATCTCCTCGAGGATGCGGATGAACTCCCAGAACGTTCCCGACTGGCCGCCTTCGAGCCCAGCGCGGGCGCCAGCGAGCGAGAGATCGGTGCAGGGCGACGATGCCCATGCCAGTGCGGCCCCTGCCGGAACATCTGCGGAGGAGAGCTCGCCAATGTCTCCGAGGCGCAGCGTGTGATCGCCGGCACCCGCGAACTGGACGTCGTACATCGCCTTTTTGGATGGCTCGTAGTCGTTTGCCCAGGACACATGGAAGCCGGCGTCTTCGAGGCCCATGCGCGCCAGCCCGATGCCTGCAAAGAACTCAAGCACATGGGGCTTGGCCGCGCTGATCGGGGTGACGTTAGACATACCTGTAAGGGTATCGACTCCCGGGGAATCCGTCGTCGTTTCACGTGAAATCTGGGGTGCGTGCGACGCAGGAACGTGCTCCGTCGGCGGGGGTGGTGACGCCATCTGGATCTCCTTCAGTCTGCTCAGCCGGGTGTGTGCCGCGTTGAGTTCCATGCTTCCACGGGCCTCTGACATTCAGCGGACTCACACTCATGGGACTGGCGCTTGTGGGGCTGGGGCTATGCGGCAGTGTCGATCTCAGCGTGGCAGCGGGCGATGCGCTCGCGCCACCACAGCTCCCGCTCAGGCGCGGCCTTGAACCGGTCGAGTGCGGCCCGATCGAGCTCGGTGCGGCGCACCCGAAGCTCGCCGCGTTGCGGGAGCAGCGGATCCAACGCCACATCGCCCCCGAGCAGCGCAACGGTGCCGAGCCCGCATGCGCCCGCGAGCAGCCCCTCGGGCAGGGCGGCAGCGAGGTGCAACCCCATCGAGATCCCCACCGAGGTGTCGAGTGCGCTCGAGACGATGACCGGCAGCTTTGCCTCGGTAATGATCCGCAGCGCGGGCGCGATTCCACCGAGCGGCTGCGCCTTGACGACGATGAGGTCGGCGGCGCCCGCGCGCGCGACGGCGAGTGGATCCTCCGCTTTGCGCACGCTCTCGTCAGCCGCGATCCGCAGGGTGATTCCGGCATCGACGAGCATTGCGCGCAGCTCAGCCAGCTCCGCCACGCTCTCGCAGGGCTGTTCCGCGTAGTCGAGGTCGAAGGAGGCCAGCTGCGTGAGCGCCACGAATGCCTCCTCGACGCTCCAGCCGCCGTTCGCGTCAACGCGCACGTGGGCGTCCTCGCCCATCGCCTCGCGCGTCGCCCGCACCCGAGCGATATCGGCTGCGAGCGTCTGGCCCGGTTCCGCAACCTTGACCTTCGCGGTGCGGCAGCCGGGAAAGCGCGCAAGCACCCCGGGCACCTCGGCGGCGGAGACCGCAGGCACCGTCGCGTTCACGGCGATGCTGTCACGCAGCGGCGTGGGTACCTCGCCCCAGCCGAACTCGATGGCTGCGGCGAGCCAGCGCGCACTCTCCGCGTCGTCGTACTCCAGGAACGGCGAAAACTCGCTCGCGCCGCGGGGCGCATCGAAAATCACGGCCTCGCGTTCGGTGATGCCGCGGAACCTCGTGCGGGTGGGGATCGCGACAACGCGCACGGTGTCGAGGAGCTCCTCAAGCGGTGGAATCTCCGTGCTGCCGAGCTCGTGTGTAGCCATGCTTTGATTGTCTCACCTTGGTTAGGCTTACCTAAAAAAGCAGCTCTGACCAGGGGAAAGGCAAGCCTAACCTTGCTTGCGGTGCGCGAAAAGCAGGAGCAGACTGGGGGCAGAAACACCCGATAGTGGGGAAGGGGAAATCATGACACTCGAAGCAACTCGCACCGTTCAGACGCACCCGAGCGAGCTCGCGGCTGACACCGCTGACGCTGGCCCGCGCTCTGCCCGCATCGGGCAGAAGCTCAACTGGCTCCGCGCCGGCGTGCTCGGCGCGAACGACGGCATCGTGTCGGTCGCCGGCGTGGTCATCGGCGTCGCGGCGGCCACCCCGGGTAACACGGTTGCGGTCGCGACCGCTGGCGTTGCCGCGCTCGTTGCTGGCGCATTCTCGATGGCGGGCGGCGAATACGTCTCCGTGAGCACACAGCGCGACACCGAGAAGGCGCTCATCGATCAGAAGCGCCGCTCGCTCGCAGAACAGCCCGCGGTCGAGCTGCGCGGGCTCGCCGGGTTCTACCGTCGGCGCGGCGTGTCCGCGGCGCTCGCGACGCAGGTCGCCGAGGAGCTCAGCGCCCACGACGCGCTCGCCGCGCACGCCGAGGTTGAGCTCGGCATCGATCCTGACGAGTACACGAGCCCGTGGGCAGCGGCGATCTCCTCGTTCATCGCCTTCACCGTCGGTGGGCTGCTGCCGCTCATCATGATCCTCCTCCCGCTCGGCGCGGGACGGATCGCCGCCGCGGGCGTTGCGGTGCTCGTTGGGCTCGTGCTCACCGGGTGGATCTCGGCCGCGCTCGGCGAGGCACCGCGATCACGCGCGGTGCTGCGCAACGTGCTCATGGGCGGCGCGACAATGGTCGCGACCTACCTCATCGGGCTGCTGTTCGGCGTCGCGATCGGCTAGCTGTTCGATCCATCCCGGCACAGCGCGCAGGTCGCGCTGTGCCGGGGTGCTCGGCAGGGTGCTCTGTCGGGTGCTCCGTCGGGCCGCTCCGCCGCATAGGCTGGGGGTATGACCAAGCAGGTTTCTGACATCTTTGATCCGAGCGTGTGGGAGGTCGCCCCCGGCGCCGAGGGCTACACCGACATCACCGCACACCTGAGCCGCGACGGCCGCATCGCGCGCATCGCATTCGACCGGCCCGAGGTGCGAAATGCGTTCCGCCCGCACACCGTCGACGAGCTGTTCGACGCGCTCGACCGGGTGCGCGTGAACCCGAAGGTCGGCGTCGTACTGCTCACCGGCAACGGCCCGAGCCAGAAAGACGGCGGCTGGGCGTTCTGCTCGGGCGGCGACCAGCGCATCCGCGGCCGCGACGGCTATAAGTACTCGGATTCCGAAACCGCTGTCGGCCCCGAGGCGCTCGCGCGGGCAGGCCGGCTGCACATCCTCGAGGTGCAGCGGCTCATCCGCTTCATGCCGAAGGTCGTCATCGCGCTTGTTCCCGGCTGGGCGGCTGGCGGCGGGCACTCGCTCAACGTGGTGTGCGATCTCACGATCGCCTCGCGTGAGCACGCGAAGTTCAAGCAGACCGACGCCGACGTCGGCTCCTTCGATGCTGGCTACGGCAGCGCGTACTTCGCAAAGCAGGTCGGCCAGAAGAACGCACGGGAGATCTTCTTCCTCGCCCGCGAGTACGACGCCGAGCGCGCCCGCGAGATCGGTGCCGTAAACGAGGTCGTGCCGCACGCCGAGCTCGAGTCGACCGGAATCGAGTGGGCGCGCGAGATCCTCGGGAAGTCCCCGACCGCGATCCGCATGCTCAAGTACGCGATGAACGCCGTCGACGACGGGATCGTCGGGCAGCAGCTCTTCGCCGGTGAGACGACGCGCCTCGCCTACGGCACCGACGAGGCGGTCGAGGGCCGCGACTCGTTCCTCGAGAAGCGCGACCCCGACTGGTCGCCGTTCCCGTACCACTACTAGGAACGCCGCTGCGCTGCCGCGCCGCTGCGCCTCGGTGCGTGGCCACGGCGGCGGCCCGTCGCACTCTGCCCAGCTACCCCTCCCCGTTTTTTCCTTGATGAGCCTTATACAGGCTGCAAAAGGCTCGGAATAGAAAAATAGGGGGGCAGGGGGAGGGGAGCGCCTCCTCTCACCGGGGCGCGGTACCCTGGAGAGGTGACCGCTCCCCACGTTCTTCGCACGATTCCGGTTGAGGATCGCGCCTGGCTCATCGCCGCGCTCGACGACGCCCTCGCGGGAGGAGCGCCGATCCTCCCACTCGCCCCAGGGCTCGACCCGGGCGACCCCGAGATCGAGGCGATTCGCGCCCTCGACCTCCCCGAAGGCACCGCGGTTGTGGTGCGCACCTCCGGATCGAGTGGCACGCCGAAAGCCGTCGCCCTCTCCCGCGACGCGATCATCGCGAGCGCAGAGGCAACCGCCGAGGCGCTGGGCGGCCCGGGCCAGTGGCTCGTTGCGCTGCCCACCCAGCTCATCTCGGGGCTGCAGATGCTCGTGCGCAGCGCCGCGAGCGGCATCGACCCCGTCTTCGCCCCCGGTGGAGCCGACGCGCATGCCCTGCTTGCCGCCGCCGATCGGCTCGAACACGACCGCAGGTACGTCTCGCTCGTTCCCGTGCAGCTCGCGCGGCTGCTTGATCTGGCTGAGCGCGACGCCGACGCGGCCGAGACCCTCACACGCTTCGACGCGGTGCTCGTCGGCGGCCAGGCCGTCTCGCTCGAACTGCGCCGCCGCGCCCACGCCCTCGGCGTGAGCCTGCGCCGCTCCTACGGCATGACCGAGACGGCGGGCGGCTGCGTCTACGACGGCGTCGAGATCGGCGACACCCTCGTGCGGATCCGCGCCGGTGAGGTGCAGCTCGCAGGCCCGACGCTCGCGCTCGGTTACCTCGGTGACGACGCCGAGACCGCCGATCGCTTCGTGGTCGAGGCTGGCCGCGACGGCGTGCCCGTGCGCTGGTACCGCACCGGCGACGCGGGCGAACTGCTCGGCGGAATGCTCACGGTCACTGGCCGGCTCGACCGGGTGGTCATCTCGGGCGGCGTGAACGTCTCGCTCGACGAGATCGAACGCGTTGCGCGCGAATACGCTGGCTGGGAGAGCGCGGTCGCGCTCGCCACCGACCACCCGGAGTGGGGATCGCGCCCCGGCCTCGTCGTCGAAACCTCCGAGGGCGCGGTGCCCTTCGACGAGGTGCGCGAGGGCGTGCGCGAACGGCTCGGAGCAGCGGCCGCACCCGAGTGGGCGACCGAGACTGAGCAGATGCCGCGGCTTGCCGGCGGCAAACCGGACTATGCCGCGATCGAGGCGTGGATCCGCTCGCTGCGCGAGAGCCTGGTGCAGCTCGGCGGAACCACCCCAGCACCCCCACAGCCCAACGACGAGGAGACAGCGTGAGCACGAAGAACCCGAAGCGATCGGGCAATCCGGCCCTGCGCGCCGTCGCCGACGAGCTCATCGCCGCCGGCGAGAGCGGCCGCGTGACGTGGCGCGACTGGGTCTCGGGCGCGAGGCTCCGCACGCTGCCGCTCGCAATCGCGCCGGTCGCTGCCGGTGCAGGCATCGCCAACATGCTGCACGAGTTCTCGCTCACCCTCTCGGTGCTCGCGCTCGCCGTAGCGTTGCTGCTGCAGATTGGCGTGAACTACGCGAACGACTACTCCGACGGGATCCGCGGTACCGACGCCTTCCGGGTCGGCCCAGCCCGACTCACCGGCTCGGGGCGTGTGAACCCGAAGCGGGTACTCACGACCGCGCTCGTGTTCTTTGGGCTCGCCGCGGTTGCTGGAATCACGGCCGTGGTCATCAGCGAACGCTGGTGGTTCCTCGCCGTCGGTGCGGTCGCGATCGTCGCGGCGTGGTTCTACACGGGCGGCAAGCGCCCATACGGCTACGCGGGGCTCGGCGAGCTCGTTGTGTTCATCTTCTTCGGGCTGGTTGCGACCGTCGGCACCGTGTGGTTGCAGACCGGCATCGCGAATCAGGAGATGTGGGTTGCTGGCGCTGGTATCGGCTTCTTCGCCGTCGCAGTGCTCGTCGTCAATAACCTGCGCGATATCCCGACCGACCGCGCGGCCGGTAAGCGCACGCTCGCGGTGCGGATCGGTGAGCGCTGGACCCGGGTGCTCTACGTCGTGTGCATGGTGCTGCCGTTTGGCGTCCCGCTGCTCTACGGCTGGGCATACTCGGGCATGATCATGGTCTGGTTTGTGCTCGCGGCCGTCATTCCCGCGGTCATCATCACGCTGACCGCGCGGACCGCACGCGAGCTCATCCTTGTATTGCAGCTCACGAGCTTCGCGGCGCTTGCCTATGGCGTGCTGCTCGGGATCGCCTTCGCCTTCTGACGTCTCTCGCAGCTCATGAGGAGTGCTGCTGCGAGGAACGCTGATCCAGCGATCCACGCCCAGAGCGCTCCGGTTGCCGCGAGGATGATGAGGACGCCAGCGCCTCCCGTGACGGCTGCCGCTGCGGCACGCGCTGGTGTCGGAGTGGCGGCGGTGCGGACCCAGGCGAGGGCCCGTCGCTCAAGCCGGCCCGCGCCGAGCACGGCGAGGGTCACGACGACCGCCACAGCGGCGAGCCAGGCCGGGCGTGACAGCCACCATTCGCTGCCAAGCGGGAGCGGGAGCGTGCCCCCGAGCGCGCCCGTAGCAACGAGCAACAGGCCTGCGAGCAGCACGGTCACGGGCATGTGCCACGAGTAGATTGTCATCGCCCGCGCATTCAATGCCTGGGCCGTGTCGCGCACGGCGGGTACGCTTGCGAGCCGCTCGAGCTTTGGCCGCAGCGCGGCAAACAGCGCAAGCTGTATGACGCCGAGGAGCGCGAGCACAGCGGTGGGCGGGTTCAGCGCCTCGAAGAGGTTCGCGGGCGACGCACCGATCGCGACAAGCCCCGCACCGAAGCCGAGCGCCGCGAGTGCGGTGCGGGGGCCGGGCACGATGCCGTCGGCGAGGAAGAAACCGAGCTGTTGCACGAATAGCCAGACGAGCAGGAGATTCGCGAAGCCGACCGCGTCGACGCCGGTGGCAAAGCGGGCGCCGTCGATGGCCAGGATCCCTGCCCCGAGCAGCGTCAGCGTGAGCCGCGGTGCGCGCTCGTGCAGGGCGAGCATCGCGGGCACGAGCGCGGAGCAGAGCACATAGACGCCGAGGAACCAGAGCGGCTGGCTCATGCGCCAGCCCGCGGTCGCGACGATCGTGGGATCCACCCCGGTGACAGTGAGCACGGTGAGCACGAGCGTCGTCGCGGCGGCCGCCAGCAGCGGGACCGGAAGTAGCCTGCCAAGCCGGGAGGCGACGTACCCGGGGGCCGTCACGCCGCGGCCGCGCTGCCGCCGGTAGTGGGTCGCTGACGCGAAGCCGCCGGCGATAAAGAACAGCGGCATCATCTGCGTAAACCAGGAGAACACGGTGAACCCCGACCACGGTTCGAGCGCGTTGCCGAGCACCGCCTCGCCGCCCTGCACGCTCACTCCCACCATGATCGCGTGCACCGCGACGACAGCGATGAGGCAAGCAGCGCGCACGAGATCCACCGCAGCGTCGCGCCTCGCTGGGGCCTGGTTCGGCGTGCGGCCTGGTGAGGAAGCGTACGGCGCGGGCGGGGTGCTGATGAGCGACATTGTGGATCCTTCCGGGTGGAACACCAGCATCTCGGCCAGGTATCCCACGGCGCGTCACCCCGCGGAGCGAACCGGCACCCCTACCGCGGGACTACGAGGGCTGAAGGCGCGGTGTGCGCAGCGGTGGGGCAGGTGGGGGCGCGCCGGTCGCGAAAAAGTGCTTGCGCCACTTCGAGGGAAGCGGCTAGGGTGAATTCTTGGAATCCCTACGACCCGGAAAGGAGCAGTTCATGTCTCGCACAATCGCATTCACAGCAGCTGCTCGTCCGGGCAGCCCGCTGACTGGACATTAGTTCTCGGCCTGTTCAGGCCTTCTCCTCCACAGCACTCGCGCGTCTCGCGCACTCTTCTCTTGTTTAGGGACCATGTCTTCTTCATCTTCAGCACAACTGTCGTTGCCCAGGGCACTCGGCAGGCTCATCCCGTTCGCCAAGCCCGCCAGGTGGTGGCTCCTCGCGGGGCTCATTGTCGCGCTCGCCGGGTCGGTCGCGAGCCTCATCATCCCGATCGTGCTCCAGGAGGTTGTCGACGGCCCGCTGCGCACGGGGGATCGCACCGCGATCCTCTGGGGCGTCGCCGCGGTGTTCGGCCTGGGCATCGCAGAGGCGCTCTTCATCTTCCTGCGCCGCCGCTTCGTACTGCGCCCCATGACCGAGGTCGAGTTCACGATTCGGCAGACGTTCTACGAGCGCCTGCAGCGCCTGCCCGTCGCGTTCCACGACCGGTGGCAGTCGGGGCAGCTGCTCAGCCGCATGATGCAGGACATCGGGCTGATCCGCCGCTGGCTCACCTTCGGCCTCATCATGCTCGTCGTGAACGTGCTCACGATGCTTATCGGCATCGGGCTGCTGTTCCGCTGGCACTGGGTGCTCGGCACCGTGTTCTTCGTCTGCTCGCTGCCCATCTGGGTGGTCGGCTACCGCTTCGAGCAGAAGTACGGCGCGCTGTCGCGCAAGAGCCAGGATCAGTCCGGCGATCTAGCGACCGCGGTCGAAGAGAGCGTGCACGGGATCCGCGTGCTCAAGGCCTTCGGTCGCGGCGGGCACTCGCTCGCGAACTTCCGCAAGCAGGCTGAGACGCTGCGCGGCACCGAGATGGGCAAGGCCCGCGAGGTCGGCATCATGTGGTTCTGGTACGACCTCGTACCGTTCCTCGCGCTCGCCGCATGCCTCTTCACCGGCATAGTGCTCGCCGCGATGGGGCAGCTCACCGTCGGCGAACTCTTCGGCTTCTTCGCGCTCGCCGCCGCCGTGCGCTGGCCGATGAACTCACTCGGGTTCCTGTTCTCCTTCCTCATCGACGCCCGCACCGCGACCGATCGCGTGTTCGAGGTATTCGACGCGGAGATCACCATCACCGACCCCGAGACGCCGCGCACCATTGAGGAGCCCCGCGGCGAGCTCGCCTTCCGCGGCGTGCACTTCCGCTTCCCCGACGCGCGCGACCACGAGCGCGACCTCGTCGACGGCCTCGACCTCGTGCTGCGGCCCGGCGAGACGATGGCGCTTGTCGGCGCGACCGGTTCGGGCAAGACGACGCTCACCGCGCTGCCAACCAGGCTGTACGACGTGACCGCC
The DNA here is from genome assembly GCF_048061935.2 of Leucobacter sp. BZR 635. Taxonomy (NCBI): domain Bacteria; kingdom Bacillati; phylum Actinomycetota; class Actinomycetes; order Micrococcales; family Microbacteriaceae; genus Leucobacter; species Leucobacter sp. BZR 635. The sequence continues at coordinate 18,293 of NZ_JBLUNZ020000051.1, forward strand.
GGTGCCGTTGAACTCGACGGCGTCGACGTGCGTGAGCTCAGGCTTGAGGAGCTCCGGCGACGCATCGGAGTAGCGTTTGAGGATCCGATCCTCTTCTCCGCCAGCGTGCGCGAGAACGTGCTGCTCGGGCGCGAAGACCTCGACCCGGCTGGCCCCGAGGCTGACCAGGTGATCCGCGAGGCGATCGACGTCGCGCAGGCGCACTTCGCCTACGACCTGCCGGACGGCCTCGACACCGAGGTCGGCGAGGAAGGCATGAGCCTCTCTGGCGGGCAGCGCCAGCGGCTCGCGCTCGCGCGCGTCGTCGCCGCCGGCCCCGACGTGCTCGTGCTCGACGACCCGCTGTCTGCGCTCGACGTCGACACGGAGGCGCTCGTTGAGGCCGCACTCAGGCGCGTGCTCGCAACCACGACCGCGCTCATCGTCGCGCACCGCCCCTCGACCGTGTCGATGGCGGACCGCGTCGCCGTCATGCGCACCGGCCGCGTCATCGCCGTTGGCACGCACAGCGAGCTGCTGCGCACGAGCGATCACTACCGCTACCTCATCTCCTCGCTTGAGGCGGGGGAGGAAGCCGACCACGACACCCTGAACGAGAAACCCAACACGACCGGCCCCGAGGAGGTGGCACGATGAGTCCCGAAAGCGTCCACGGTACCCGCGGCGAAGACCGCAGCAACTACACGCGCGAGGAGAGCCGCGCCATCAGGCGGCGCTCGCTCAGCCTCCTTGGCTCGCTGTTGAAGCCACTCCGACGGCTCATTATTCTCACCGCCGGCGTCGTCGTGATCTCCGCGCTCTTCCGCGCGATCGGGCCCTCGCTCATCGCCTTTGGCATCGACGAGGCGCTGCCGCGCGCCGTCGACCACGGCGACTGGGGGCCGGCGATCGGTATTTCGCTCGCCTACCTGGTTATCGGCGGCGGGGGTGCCGCGCTCGTCGGCTGGTACGTCGTGCTCATCGCAAAACTCACGCAGGCCGTGATGCTCGAGCTGCGCCTGCGCATCTTCCGGCACACACAGCGGCTCAGCCTCGAGTTCCACGAGGGTTACACGTCGGGCCGCATCATCTCGCGGCAGACGAGTGACCTCGAATCGATCCAGGAGCTGCTCTCGGGCAGCCTCTCCGAGCTCATCGACGCGGTGCTGCTCGGGACGTTCACGCTCATTGCGCTGTTCCTCATCGACTGGCGCAGCGGCGTGCTGCTCGTCTGCATGGGCGTGCCGCTGGCGCTGCTCATGTGGTGGTTCGTCATCGAATCGCAGAAGGGCTTCCGCGCGACCCGCACGGTGTCGGCCCGGCTGATCGTGCAGTTCGTCGAGACCATGACCGGCATCCGCGCGGTCCAGGCGTTCCGCCGCGAGAAGCGCAACGACAAAGCCTTCGCGAAGGTGTCCGACGACTACCGCCGCGCAAACCTGCGCGTCGTGAACCTTTTCGGTGTGCTCGACCCCGGCCTGGTGCTGCTCGGCAACATCACCGTCGCGCTTGTGCTGCTCTGGGGCGCGTTCCGCGTCACCGACAACGCGCTCGCGATCGGTGTGCTGCTCGCCGCCGTGCTGCACGTGCGCAACTTCTTCGGCCCGCTCGAAGATATCGCGATGTTCCTGAACTCCTACCAGTCTGCCGTCGCTGCCCTCGAGAAGGTGTCGGGCGTGCTTGAGGAGGAGCCGACGGTGCAGGATCCTGAACGGCCGGTCGCGCTGCCCGCCGCCCGCGGGGCGTTGCGCTTTGACGGCGTGAGCTTCCGCTACGGCGGGGCCGACGACCCGCGGGTCGTGCTCGCCGACTGCAACCTCGACATTCCCGCCGGCCAGACAATCGCGCTCGTCGGCACCACGGGTGCCGGCAAGTCGACGCTCGCGAAGCTCGTCGCCAGGTTCTACGACCCGACCGAGGGCAGGCTCACGCTCGACGGCATCGACCTGCGCGAACTCGACCCCGCCGACATGCGGCGCGCGATCGTGATGGTCACGCAGGAGGCCTACCTCTTTAGTGGCACCGTTGCTGAGAACATCGCGCTCGGTAAGCCCGACGCGACACCCGAGCAGATCCGTGCTGCGGCGGTCGCCGTGGGGGCCGACGAGTTCATCTCGGCGCTGCCCGACGGGTACGACACCGACGTGAACAAACGAGGCGGGCGCGTGTCCGCTGGGCAGCGGCAGCTCATCTCGTTCGCGCGCGCGTTCCTCGCGGACCCGGCAGTGCTCATCCTCGACGAGGCCACCGCCTCACTCGACCTGCCGAGCGAGCGACTCGTGCAGGACGCGCTGCAGACGCTGCTCGCCGACCGCACCGCGATCATCATCGCGCACCGGCTGTCGACAGTGTCGATCGCCGACCGCGTGCTCGTGATGGAACACGGGCGAGTTGTCGAAGACGGGACGCCGGGTGAGCTCATCGCCGCAGGTGGCCGCTTCGCCGGGCTGCACGCGGCCTGGGAGGACTCCCTGGCGTAGAGTGGGACCGTGCGAAAACGGGTGGGGGCCGAGCTGCGTGCGCTCGTAACGAGCACGCAACCTCGGCTACCCTGGCGCCGGATCGCGCTCGCCGCGCTCGGCACTGGGGGATCGGTGGCGATCCTCGGGGCGCTCGGCACCTCGATGGATCTCACCCTGCTCTTCCTCGGCTTCGCGCCGAGTTGCCTCCTCGTGTTCGCTCTCCCCGAGGCACCAGTCTCGCAGCCAACGGCGGTGGTGGGCGGGCACATGGTGTCTGCAGCGATCGGTCTCGGGGTGGGCACGATCCCGCACTCCGGATGGTGGGATGGCGAGCTCGCCTCGGCGCTCGCAGGTGCGCTCGCGGCGGCCCTGTCGGTCGTCGCGATGCTCGTGCTTCGGGTACTGCATCCACCCGCGGTCGCAAACGCGGTCGTCGTGTGCGTGACGAGCGCTGGCTGGAGCTACCTGTTCGCCCCGGTGCTGCTGAGCTCTGTCGTCATCGTCGCTGTGGCGATGCTGTGGCATCGCTTCACCGGCGGAAGCTACCCGCACCGGTCGACGATTCGGTAGGCGGGAGCGGCTGAGCGGCGGTACTCGCCCGCGGCTGCTGAGCTGCCTCAGCTGCCTCAGCTGCCTGAGCTGCCTCAGCTGCCTGAGTGGCCTCGCTTGGCGCGTGAGGATCGGCGCGCGGCCACGGCGAGTGCCACCCCGAGAGCGGCGGCACCGCCGGCGCCCACGATCCACGGCATGGCGTTGAAGCCACCCGAGCGGGCAACGTCCTGGCCCTGATTGGGGGTCTCGCTCCCTGGCGCAGGACCGCCGTCAGGTGATGACGCTTCGGGCCTGTCAGGGACCGGGGCATCGGGCGCGTCGTGCTCGGGCAGCGTTGGCTCGTTTGGAGCCTTCGGATCATGCGGCTCCTCGCCGGCAGCGGGAGGCTTGGCACCGGGCCGCTGCGGTGCGCCGTTGCCCGGCGTCTGGGAGGGGCGCAGTTCTTGCTTGTCGCCGTCAGTATCTGTCTCTGGCGCGGGGTCGGGCACCGGTTCGCCACCGCCCTCTTGCACGGGCGAAGCCACCGGCTCCATGCTCACCGTGCAGCCCGGGATCGTGCTGGCCTGCGGTTGGCCCGGGGCCCACGAGCCCTCCGCGTCGCTCAGCACGGCCGCGGTGAAGGCCGAGGTCATTCCCCTGACGAGTGCGACCTCGCCGCCAAGCTCGCCGGGTACTGTGACAGTGAAGTCGAGCACGCCCGCGGAGTCAGCGCGGCGTGCATCGACCGTGGGGGTCTCGCTGGGGCGGTGCTGTGCGCCGTCGCCGTCACTGCGCGCATCGAGGTCGTGCAGCCACTCGATGGAGTCGCCGGTCACGGTTGCTGACTCCCATGGAGCGCTCGCGAGCTTCAGGTAGCTCTCTATCTCGCCGGTCTGGTGGCTGTCGCGGCCCCCGGCTCCGAGCGCGACTGCCTGCGAGAGGGAGACGTCAGAGACGCTGAGCCCCTCGCCGACGCTCACCGTGTTGGTGCCCAGCCGCAGGTTTGGATCGAGCGGGAGCGGAATGAAGCTGTCGCCTGCCTCCTGCTCAGCCGCGCGCAACGTGAAATCTGTGATGGAGACCCGGAAGCTGCGGCCGGCCATCCAGTCGACCTGCACGTGATGCGTGGCGTCGCCCTCGGGTGCCCAGTGCGAGCAGACAGTGTTCGGGTGGTCGGCATGTGCCGAGGTCACGCCGGCTGGCAGCGCCGACCCAATGACCGCAGCGGCAAGCGCTGCTGTACCGATGGTTGTTTTACGCATGCTCCCCCTTCGCCGTGCGAATTGCCCACGCTACCGGACGGGTGGGAGGGGAGTCGAGGGCGTTCAGGGGATCCTCAGGGCGTGGCCCGGGGCCCGTGGGGCACTCAGTGGGGGATCGCGTGTGAGCCTGGAAAGCACTGAGCCGGGAACGTACTGAGTCAGAAAAGCACTGAGCCCCACTCCGAAGAGTGGGGCTCAGTGTGTTGCCTGTCTATGGCGGAGACGGGGGGATTTGAACCCCCGGTCGAGTTTAACCCCGACCCTTCATTAGCAGTGAAGTCCGTTCGGCCGCTCCGGCACGTCTCCATGAGCAGGCAACGCCATTCAGTCTAACGGGAAAATCCCGTGCTCGGAAATCCCGGGGCTAGTAACTTATCTGCCCGACCGAACAAGATTCGACATCAGGCTTCAAGCCGGTGATCTCGGGCGGCAGTTGGACGCGTCCGCCGTCTTCTGCGACCTGGCCTTCTTCAGCTGGAGGCACCTCGCCCTCAGCGCCCTCGACGGGCTCCTCAGGCACTTCCGCTGGCGCCTCGGGGTCGGGAACCGGGGGAGTCTCAACGGCCCCGCCCGCGCCCGTCACGTCGAATGCCGCGCCGCTGAGCAGCGTCTCGAAGAATTGCTCGGCGAGGACGTAGTCCGGCCGCAGGCGGCCTGACTCGTACGGGTGGTCGAGTGACGGGTACTGCACGAAGTTGATGTTGCTGAGGTCGATGTCTTTGACCGTGCCTGCTGCGGCCTGCATGAACTCCATGCTCTTCATGCTTTCGGAGAGCAGCATGTTGTCGACGGCGGCCTTCGCGAGGTTCCAGACCTTGAACGGGTCGGTCAGCGTCTCCGAGCTCTTGAGCTTGCGCAGCAGCGATGACATGAACACCTGCTGGTTGTTAATACGCGAGATGTCGCTGCCGTCGCCCACGCCGTAGCGGGTGCGGAGGAACTGCAGCGCGTCCCAGCCGACGAGCGTATTCATGCCGGCCGGAAGGTCGAGGTTGGTCTTGGGATCGACGAGCGGCTGCGTGAGGCAGACGTCAACGCCGCCGACGGCTTCTGAGATACCGACGACGCCATCGAACGTGATGACGGCCGCGTAGGGGATCTCCATGCCCGTCAGCTCTGAAATAGTGCGCGCGACACAGGGTAGCCCGCCGTACGACATGGCCGAGTTGAGCTGTTGCTCACTCATCGCGGGGTAGAAGCCCTCTTCGCCCTCTTCGCTCGGGCAGCTTGGGATCGGGACCATGAGGTCGCGCGGGAAGCTGATGACGGTTGCGTTCTTGTGATCCGCCGAGACGTGGAGCAAGAGGGTGACGTCGTTGAGCTCGCCCTCTTCGCCGTCGTCGTAGCCCTGGCCCTGCCGGGTATCGGAGCCGGCGAGCAGGATGTTGAGCTCGCCGTCGATTGACTGGGTGCCCGAACCGATCGAGGCCTGCGGGCCTCCGAGATCGACGGTCTTGGCGCTGTTCACGAATGCCCAGACGGCGTAAGCCGCTGTTGCCCCGCCCGAGAAGGCGACGACTAGCAGGGTGGTGAGTAGGAAGCGGCTGATGTTCTTCGCAGAAGACGACCGTGGCAGCTTCCCGTGGCGCACGACTGAGCGGCGCGGCTGTTCAGCCTGCGTCTTTCTCGCCATTCGGATCCCCTGTTCGTAGAAGCGGCTCACGAGTGCAGGCCGCACGATCTCCCTAATTTACCCGATAGCCCTGGAGAGAGCCTGGAGTGAGCGGGGAATCTCCTGAGTATGGAAGATGCCCCGAGCGATTCGCTCGGGGCATCTTGTGGCGGAGGGTAGGAGATTTGAACTCCTGAGACGGGATCACCGCCTGCTTGTTTTCAAGACAAGTTCCTTCGGCCGCTCGGACAACCCTCCGCGAACGAGCCTAGCAAATAAATGCGGCTGCTCTTGCCAGTTTTAGGCGCCCAACAGCTCCGGGAAGCGCTTGCGGAGCGCGAGCAGCAGCCCGCCGTCCTCCGCAGACTCGGTCACCTCGGTGGCCGCGGCCTTCACTTCGGGCACCGCTTGCCCCATCGCGACCGATACTCCAACGCGCCCAGCCCACTCGAGCATTTCGATGTCGTTGCGCCCGTCGCCAGCGGCAAACACGTTCGACGGGTGAATGTCGAGCTTCGCGCGCAGCACCTCAAGGGCGCTCGCCTTCGTCACGCCGTCCGGCGCGATATCGAGCCACGACGAGGTGCCGACGGCGTACGAGACGTGGGTGAGGCCGAGTGCCTCGATCGCGGTGAGGAACTCCTCGACGCGGTAGTCGGGGGAGAACACGATCACGCGGGCGGCCTGCACGCCGAGAAGGTCGTCGAAGTCGACCTGGCGCTGGTTTGCGGGCAGTGTGCCCGCCGGGATTGCCTTCGTGTAGAGAAACTCACCGTCTGCGAGCTCGACCGAGAAGTGCGCGGTCGTGAGCTGCGGGCGGATTTTCAGGAGCACATCGGTCGGGTTGAATGCCTCGACGTATTCGCGACGGAAACCGCGGGTGCCGAAGGGATCCCGCTTGAGCGTGACCGCGCCATTCGCGGTGACGACCCACTCAGGGCGGATCCCGAGCCGCTCCACGATGGGCAGCGTCGCGTCGACCGAGCGGCCGGTCGACACGATGACCTCGTGACCTGACTCGTGAAGCGTGCGGATCGCCTCCGCGAGCTCGGGATCAATGATCCCTCCCGCGGCATGGTCACCCGCGCCTTCAAATCCGTGACGAAGTACGGTTCCGTCGAGATCGAGGGCGATGATGTGGCGATCCTGCATTGTTTATGTTCCTTCTACCGGGCTGAGTATTTCGAGTCCGCCGAGGTATGGCCGAAGCGCCTCGGGTACGGTGACGCTGCCGTCTGCGTTCTGATGGGTTTCGAGAATGGCGACGATCCACCGGGTGGTGGCGAGCGTCCCGTTGAGCGTTGCGACGGGCGCGGTCTTGCCGCTCTCGGTGCGGAAGCGGGTCTGGAGCCTGCGCGACTGGAAGGTCGTGCAGTTTGAGGTGGAGGTGAGCTCGCGGTACGTGCCCTGCGTCGGCACCCACGCCTCGATATCGAACTTGCGGGCCGCGCTGGATCCGAGGTCACCGGCTGCGACGTCGATGACGCGGTAGCTCAGGCCGAGCGCCTGCAGCATCTCTTCCTGCCAGCCAACGAGGCGGTCGTGCTCGGCCTCGGCGTTCGCCGGGTCGGTGTACACGAACATCTCGAGCTTGTTGAACTGGTGCACGCGGAGGATGCCACGGGTGTCCTTGCCGTGCGAACCGGCCTCGCTGCGGTAGCAGGTCGACCAGCCGGCGTAGCGGATCGGCCCCTTCTCGACGTTCAGGATCTCGTCTGAGTGGTAGCCGGCGAGGGCGACCTCGCTCGTGCCGGTGAGGTACAGATCCTGATCCTGCAGGTGGTAGACCTCGTCGGCGTGCTCGCCGAGGAAACCGGTGCCCGCCATGATCTCGGGCTTCACGAGCGTCGGCGTGATGAGCGGGGTGAAGCCGCCCCGCATGGCGAGATCGAGCGCCATGTTCATCAGCGCGATCTCGAGGCGTGCGCCGACACCGCGGAGGAAGTAGAAGCGTGCGCCAGAGACCTTCGCGCCGCGCTCCATGTCGATCGCGCCGAGCATCTCGCCGAGCTCAAGGTGGTCGCGGGGCTCGAAATCGAACGCCGGCACATCGCCGACGGTGCGGAGCGTGACGAAGTTCTCCTCGCCGCCTTCGGGAACGCCCTCAATGACGATGTTCTCGATGCGCGAGGCGATCCTGTCGAACTCCGCCCCGGCTTCCTTCGCGCGGGCGTCAGCGGCCTTCACCGCGGCGGCAAATTCCTGCGCTTCGGCGATGAGCGCGGGCTTCTCCTCTTTCGAGGCCGCCTTCACGCGGTCACCCATCGACTTCTGCGAGGCACGCAACTGTTCGAATTCGCCGAGCGCTGAGCGGCGGGCGGCGTCGGCGGCAAGCGCCTCGTCCACCACCGACTCATCGTTCCCTCGGGCGCGCTGTGAGCGCTTGACGACATCGGGATCGTTGCGGAGGAGTACTGGATCGATCACATCGCTAAGCCTACCGCGCGAAGCTCACGACTACGATTGACCCCATGACCAAGGTCTCCAAGCGCACGCAGCCTCACGCGGCCGTCGTGTACCACCCGCTGAAGACGGACGTGGCGAGGCTTCGCCGCGCGGTGCGGGCGGCCGAGGCGCGGGCCGGATGGGCCTCGACGCGTTGGTATGAGACGGAAGCGGTGGATCGGGGCACCGGCGCAGCCCGGCGCGCGATCGCCGAGGGGGCGGGCGTCGTCTTCGGATCTGGCGGCGACGGCACGATCCGCGCGATTGCTGAGACGCTGCGCGGCAGCGGGATCCCGCTCGGGATCGTGCCCCAGGGCACCGGAAACCTGCTCGCTCGCAACATCGGCATGCCGCTCAGCGACCTCGATCAAGCCGTTGAAGCCGGTTTCTTCGGCAGAAACCAGCCCATCGACCTCGGGCTCATGACGATCGTGCGGCCAGCCGACGAGGCGGGCCAGGTTGCCGAGGACGAGCACGCGTTCCTCGTGCTCGCGGGCATGGGCCTCGACGCGAGAACCATCCGCACGACCCGATCCACCCTGAAGAAGCGGCTCGGATGGCTCGCCTACGTCGACGCCGGCGTGCGCACCATGGTGAAGGACAAACCGCTCGAGATCCAATACTCGATGGACGGCTCCCCAATGAAGCCCCTCACCGTCTACACGGTGATGATCGGCAACTGCGGGCTGCTCCCGGGCGGCGTGCTACTCATCCCAGACGCGAAGATCGACGACGGGCTCCTCGACGTCGTGTCTCTCCGTCCGCTCGGCCCGTTCTCGTGGCTACACATCTGGGGCAAGATCGGCTGGGAGAACGGCGTGCTTCGGAAGACGAAGACCGGGCGGCGTATCATCGACCTCGTAAACGATACGAAGAACGTCACCTATCTCCGCGCGCGAAAGTACGCGCTTGCCGTTGCGCGCCCGGAGCCGATCCAGCTCGACGGCGACGATTTCGGTCTTGCGGTCGAGGTCCGCGGGCGGGTGGACCCGGGTGCCCTCATCATCCGCATGCTTCCCGGGTGGCAGCTGCCTGAATAGCGTCACGGCGCATCCGCAGCTTTCGCGTCTGCTTTCTGCTCTGACTCCGCGTCTGCTTTGGCTTCCGCCTCAGCGTCTGCTTTAGTTGCTGCGTCGGCTTTCGCTTCCGGGTCGGCTGCTGCGTCAGTCTTTGCGTCCGTGTCTGTTGTCGCGACAGCAGCGCAGTCACGCGAGAGTGGCGGGAAGTAGCCCGACGGGGGTGTCGCCGGCTCCATTTTGCCGATCTCACCGGTCGTCTGGTTGGCGCGGGCCTCGGAGAGCGGGAAGACGTTCCACGCCGCAGCATCCTTCGCGAGGGGGTTGAAATCGTGCTCGATGCCGAAGGCATCATTCTCGTCCCACGACTCGGGTGGCTCGGTCGCATCCTCGCCGAGGGTCGTGAGGGGGTTGCCGCGCTGGTCGTAGAGCCGCACCGAGTCGAGCGGGTTACCCTCGCAGTCGTAGGCGAAGATGTTCGTCACCTGCTCGCCATTCCAGACGATGCCCTGTGCGGAGTAGTCCTCGTAGATGTAATCGACGCTCGGCGAAGTGGCATTTGCCCAGCTGCTGAAGAGAAACGGGAGCAGGAGCACCACGGCGGCGACATTCGCGATCGTTCTCAGCACCCCCACCCAGGGGCGAGGCAGCCACTTACCGCGGCCCCACTGCACGCTCAGCACGATGAGCGCGAGGGTGAACACCAATGACCAGAAGGAGATCGGAAAGCCGTTGACCAGCGGATGGTTGAACACCAGCAGCGCGGCCCATGCCCCGATGACAGCGCGGAGCACCCACCAGAGCGGGCGAACCGAGACCGCGAAGTCGCGGAAGCCGCGCCGACCAGGTGTCGCGTCAAACCAGAGGGCTGCGCGGTGCTGGACGGCCTCGATCCGCTCGGCGAAGGTGACCCGCGGTGCATTGCCCGGGGCGCGCTGTGGGAGTCCGGCCGCCTGGCGCAGCTCTTCGGCGTAGCTTGCCGCGTCGCCGAGTTCGTCGCCGTCATTCAGGCGTTCAGTGAGGTCCGCGCCGAGCCCGTCAAGGAGATCATCGAGTTCGTCAGCCGGGAGGTCGCTGAGGTGAGAGCGCACCGCGGCAGCGAAGCCCTCAGCGCGCTGCGCGTTGGTGAGTGAATCGGTGGCGTTCATGCTGCGGGTCCTTCGTTGCTCGTAGGGCTTCCGGGTGCTGGCTGTGGCGGTGACTGTGATTGTGACTGCGGGGAGATCAGCGCGGTGAGGGTTTCCGAGAACCGTTGCCACCCGATCCGCTGCTCGCCGAGGAGGTCTTGGCCGTTCGGTGTGATGCTGTAGTACTTGCGGTGAGGCCCGCCCTCGGAGGGCACGACGTACGTCGAGAGTGCGCCTGCCGCGTAGAGCCGGCGAAGTGTGCCGTAGACCGAGGCGTCGCCGACCTCTTCCAGCCCGGCGTCGCGCAGGCGGCGCACGACGTCGTAGCCGTAGCCGTCTTCGCGATCCACCACCGCGAGCACTGCGGCGTCGAGCACGCCCTTCAGTAGTTGTGTTCCATCCACGCGGAACCCCCTTCGTCATTCCCTGTTACGCACTAGTGTGCATTGCGCAATAGTGCGGTGTCAAGAACTGTGGTGGCGCGTCGCGGAATGCGCTGCCCCGCTGCGCGGCACCGCCCGCCCGCCGCTGCGCGGCCCCGCTGCCCCGCCCGCCGCCGCCGCTCAGGTCATGGCAGTTCAGCGAAACAGGGAGTTTTCAGCGGTAAATCACTCCTGACCTCGCTGAAACAATAGCGGCTGAGCGGCTGAGCGACTGAGCGGCTGAGCGGCTGAGTGACTGAGCGGCTGAGCGGCTGAGCGACTGATGCGCGTGCGCAGGGAGCAACGGGGCGCAAGCGGAGCAGCGGTACGGGCAGACAGAGGCGCGGCAGAGGCCGCAGCACCGCAGCGCGTCAGGCCGGGTCTACACCCTCGATGACCTCGCGCAGCCAGTCGCGGGCGTCGCGGAAACGGTCGTTATCGTGCACCGGGCGAAACTCCGCCGAGATCTTGTCTGCCCGCGGGTAAGACCCGAGGAACACGACGTTCGGGCTCCACCGCTTCACGCCGAGCAGGGCATCGGCGACGCGCTCATCCTTGATGTGCCCCTCGGCATCGATGACGAACCGATACCGGCCCATCCGGTCGCCGATCGGCCTTGACGCGAGCAGCGTGAGGTTCACCCCCCGGGTCGCGAACTGTTCGAGGAGGTCGAGCAGCGCGCCCGAGCGATCCTCGGGGAGCTCCGCGATCAGCGAGGTCTTGTCGGCACCCGTCGGCTCGCCAACTGGCACCACTCGGCTCACGAGCACGAAGCGTGTGACGGCGTCAGGGTTGTCGGCAAGATTGCGAGCGAGCACTTCAACGTCGTAGTGATCCTCGATGCCGGGAGGCGCGATCGCCGCATCGATGTGCTTCGCGTCATCGAACAGGTCGGCGGCGGCCTGCACGTTCGAGGTCGCCGGCATATGTCGGTGCGTGGGGCGCGCCTCGTCGAGCCATGTGCGGCACTGCCCGTAGGCCACCGGATGGCCCGCGACGACCGAGATATCCTCAATCGCAACACCGGGGCGCGCGACGAGCACGAAGTCCACGGGCACGAGGTACTCGCCGATGATGCGCAGGCCGGGGATCGTCGCGAGCAGATCCTGCGCGACCGTGACGCCACCGTCGATCGAGTTCTCGATCGCGATCATCGCGGCGTCGCTCGCACCGGACACGACGTCGTTCAGCGCCTCGCCAAGGTTCGTGACGGGATGCCAGTCCTGGCCCCGCGCCTCCTCCACCTGCTTGAGCGCAGCTTCGGTAAATGTCCCGGCGGGCCCGAGGTAGGAGTACCGGCGGAGACGAGAAGGGCGCTGTGACATGTGCCTAAGCGTATCGCGGGGGATCCCCGAGCCACACCTCACAGTGGAACTCTGCAGGGGGGGGGGCAGTGATCCACAGCCCGCGATCCCGCGATCCCGCGATCCTGCGATCCCGCGATCGACCGAACCGCTGCGCCCGCCACCTAGCCCGAGACGGTGCCCGAGACGATGCCCGAGGCCGCCCGAGCACCTCGGCCCGGACTACCCGAGTGCGCGAGCGACGAGCGCCTGCGCCGCCGACTGCACCTCGACGAGGTGCTCGGGGCCCGCGAACGACTCCGCGTAGACCTTCATCACGTCCTCGGTGCCAGACGGCCGCGCCGCGAACCATGCGCGCGCGGTCTCCACCTTCAGCCCTCCGATCGCCGCACCGTTCGATGCTTCGGTGAGGATCGCAACGATCGGGTCACCGGCGAGCTCGGTCTCGGTGACGTCCGCCGCGGAGAGGGCCGCGAGTCGCGCCTTCTGCTCGGCGGTCGCCGGGGCGTCGATGCGTGCGTAGGCTGGCTCGCCGAAGCGCCGGGCGAGGGCGGCGTAACGCTCCGACGGCGACTGACCGGTGACGGCCTGGATCTCGGCGGCGAGCAGACAAAGCAAAATGCCGTCCTTGTCGGTGCTCCATGCGCTGCCATCGAAGCGCTGGAAGGACGCCCCCGCGCTCTCCTCCCCGCCGAACACAACGGTGCCGTCGGAGAGGCCGGGCACGAACCACTTGAAGCCGACGGGCACTTCGTCGAGTCGGCGGCCGTGGGAAGCGACGACGCGGTCGATCATTGCCGACGACACGAGGGTCTTGCCGATGCCGGCGGTCACGGGCCAGTCGGGGCGGTGCTCGAGCAAGTAGTCGATGGCGACCGCGAGGAAGTGGTTCGGGTTCATGAGCCCGCCGTCGCGCGTGAGGATGCCGTGCCGGTCGGCGTCGGCGTCGTTGCCGGTGACGATCGGGTACTCGTCGCGGTACGAGGCGACTGTTGACATCACCTGTGCGGAGGAGGGATCCATGCGGATCTTTCCGTCCCAATCAAGGTGCAAGAATGCGAACTGCGGATCGACCCCCATGCCGAGCACAGCGAGGTCGAGCTTATGGCGGTCGCGGATCGCCGGCCAGTAGGCGACGCTCGCGCCGCCGAGCGGGTGCGCCGCGAAGCGCAGGCCTGAGTCGCGGATCGCCTTCACGTCGATGACGTTCGCGAGCCCCTCAACGTAGGCTCCGAGGAAGTCATAGGCGCCGGGAACCTCCGCCGACGGCGACTCGTGATGGGCGAGCTCGCGCCACGCCCCGCTTTCGAGCAGCTCGTTCGCGCGAGCCGCGATCCAACTCGTGGCGTCGCTGTCGGCGGGACCACCGTGCGGCGGGTTGTACTTGATTCCGCCGTCCGCGGGCGGGTTGTGGCTCGGGGTGACAATGATGCCGTCAGCGCGCTCCGGGTCGTCGTGCGCGCGGCCGCGGTTGTGGGTGAGGATCGCGTGGCTCAGCGCCGGCGTCGGCACAAAGGCCTCGTCGCCTGTGCCCGCGTTCGCGAGCACGTGCACGCCGGCGGCCGAGAGCACCTCGATCGCCGTGTGCTCGGCCGGGGCGGACAGCGCGTGCGTGTCAGCGCCGATGAACAGTGGACCGCGGATCCCCGCTGCGGCTCGGTGCTCGGCGATCGCAGCGGCGATGGCCGCGATGTGCGCCTCGTTGAAGGACGCGGTGAGGGCGGATCCGCGATGCCCGGAGGTGCCGAATACGACCCGCTGGCTCGGAACGCCGGGATCCGGCACGACCTCCGAATATGCGCGCGTGAGCGCCTCGACGTCGATGAGGTCTTCGGGGCGGGGAAGCAAACCAGCACGTACATCCATACCCTCAGTCTGCCAGGGCGACGCCGCTACGTCTCGTTTACCCACTACGAGTAGTCTGAGAACATGAGCGATATGCAGCAGGGCCGTCCGTCGATCGAGTGCTGGCTTACCGACATGGACGGGGTGCTTGTTCACGAGAACCACGCCATTCCGGGGGCTGCCGAGCTCATCGAGCAGTGGGAAGCCAAGGGGCAGCCCTACCTCGTCCTCACGAACAATTCGATCTTCACCGCGCGAGACCTCTCCGCGCGCCTCGCGTCGAGCGGAATCAGGGTGCCTGAGGATCGGATCTGGACGAGCGCGCTCGCGACCGCCGCGTTCCTCAAGCAGCAGAAGCCAGGCGGATCGGCGTTCGTGCTCGGCGAGGCGGGTATCCTCACCGCGCTGCACGACGCCGGCTACGTCATGACCGAAACCGCCCCTGACTATGTGGTCGTCGGTGAGACGCGCAACTACTCGTTCGACGCGATCACGAAAGCGATCCGGCTCATCAACAACGGTGCGCGCTTCATTTCGACCAACCCCGACGCGACGGGCCCGAGCCCCGACGGCGTCCTGCCGGCGACGGGCGCGATCAATGCGCTCATCACGAAGGCGACGGGCAAGATGCCCTACATCGTCGGCAAGCCGAACCCGATGATGTTCCGCTCGGCGATGAACAAGATCGGCGCGCACTCGCACAACACCGGCATGATCGGCGACCGGATGGACACCGACATCGTGGCGGGCATGGAGGCGGGCCTCCACACGGTGCTCGTCATGACCGGCATCGCTGATCAGGCTGAGATCGAGAAGTTCCCGTTCCGGCCGGTCGAGGTGCTCGGCTCGGTCGCGGAGCTGCTCGACTAACTGGGTTCCTCGCGCGTGCTTGCCGCGTATTTGGGCAAACCTCGCAGCCTCACCTCCCCGAATAATCCTGGGTGAGCCTTTTACGGCCCGCATAGGGCTCAGGATAGAAAACTCGGGGAGGAGAGGGCGCGTCAGGCGAGCAGGCTGGGCGTACGCGGGCGGAGCGCGGAGCGCTACTTCGCCGCGCCGCTCCGGAGCTTCCGCACGAGCATCTGGATGAGGATGAAGGCAAGGTAGCCGGAGAAGGCGATGTTGCCCCAGAAGGGGTCGATCCACCCCGCGAGTATGGAGCCGAAGGGCACGCAGACTGACGCCGCGACTCCGACGAACGCGGCAGCCCGCAGGTCGACGTTGTTGCGGCGGAGGTTTCCGATGGTGCCAGAGATTGACCCGGGGATCATCATCAGCAGTGAGGTGCCCTTCGCGATGAGGTCGCTCGCGCCGAAGAAGAACATCAGCACCGGTACCACGACCACGCCGCCGCCGACACCGAGGATGCCGGAGAGGATCCCGGTGATGAAGCCCGTGAGCACGAGGAGCGCTCCCATGAGCACAGTGAGGGTGATCTCGTCGTCGCGCTGCGGCACGACGAACCAGAGGCTCACGATGACGACTGCCAGGAACCCCATGAAGCCCCACTGGATCGCCCCCACAGGGAGCTTCGAGAGGAGCAGGCTGCCGAGCTGCGCGCCCACGATGATGCCGACCGCGAGCAGCAGCGCTGCCATCCAGTCGACGTTGCCCTGCACCGCGTAGCTCGTCGCCCCGACGATCGCGGTCGGGAGGATCGCCGCGACCGATGTACCGGCCGAGAGCTTCTGCGGCATGCTCAGCCAGAGCGCGAGGGCGGGCACGATAATCGTGCCGCCACCGATGCCGAAGAGCCCCGAGAGCAGCCCGCCCATCACGCCGATCGCGATGAGGGGGAGTGGGCTTGGGCGCGTGGATGCGTTCATCAGGTGGCGCGCGTTACTGAGCGTCGAGCCCGAGGTCTTCGAGGCCGATCGCGAAGCGGTACTCGTAGCCCGCCTCCTCGATGCGTGCCTTCGCGGGGGCCTGGCGATCCACCACGACCGCAACCGCGACCACCTCGGCGCCAACCTTCTTCAGCGCCTCGATCGCTGCGAGCGGCGAGCCACCCGTGGTCGAGGTGTCCTCGACCACGACGACGCGCTTGCCGTCGAGATCCGGGCCCTCGACCTGGCGGCCGCGGCCGTGATCCTTCGGCTCTTTACGCACGACGAACGAGTCGTACACCTGGCCGCGGGCGACGCCCTGGTGCATGATCGCCGAGGCGATCGGGTCGGCACCCATGGTGAGCCCGCCGACCGCGACGACGCCGTCGATGTCGTCGATGAGGTCAAGCATGACCTGGCCGATGAGCGGGGCCGCGCGGTGATCGAGCGACAGCTTGCGCAGATCGATGTAGTACGTGGCCTTCTTGCCGCTCGTGAGCGTGAAGTCGCCGTGGAAGACGGCCTCCGACTTGATGAGTTCGATGAGCTGTTCGCGCGCGCTGGTCATGCTTTGATTCTACTGAGCGTGGGAGCGGCCCGCTGTCCCGCGGCGGACCGCGCCCCGAGCGAGCGCTAGTCGACGCTGTCGACGGCCAGCTCTGGCGGCTGCCTGCGGAAGCCGCGCGTGGTGAAGCCGAGAATGACAACGCCTACGAGCACCCAGATCGCCCCCAGCGTAATCGCGTGGATATCGAGCCGTGTGAGCAGGTACGCGATCACGACCACGCCAATCGTGGGCGCGACGAGGTAGAAGAGCGGATTGTGCTGCCGGCCCTCGCGCCGTTCCTTCGCCCAGTACACGATGACCGAGATGTTCACCATGATGAACGCGATGAACGCACCGAAGTTGATGAACGAGGTGGAGGTCGCGACGTCCATGAACATTGCGATGAGGCCGACAACCGAGATCGCGAGGATACTGAACACCGGGGTCTTGAACCGGTCGTTGAGCGCTCCGAAGAGGCGCTTCGGAAGCACCCCATCTCGACCCATGGCGTAGAGCAGTCGGCTGCCTGAAGCCTGGGCGGCGAGCCCCGAGGTGAACTGGGCGACGACGAGCGCGGCGAGGAACACCGCTCCGAAGATATTGCCGCCAACCTGAGTTGCGATGTCGAACGCCGCGGTGTCGGGGTTCGTGAAGGATCCGCCAGGGTGCACGAGCTGGGTGACGTAGGCAACGAGTACGAAGATTCCGCCGCCGATGAGCGCGACGAGCATGATCGCGCGCGGCACGGTGCGCTTGGGGTCGATGGTCTCCTCGGTGAGCGTGGTGACCGCGTCGAAGCCGAGGAAGGAGTAGGCGGCGATCGCGGCACCGCCAGCGATGCCGGTAAAGCCGGCGTCAGCACCCACGAACGGCCCGCTGCTGAAGAGCGCGCCAGCACCGTCGGCTCGTGCGACTGAGGCGATCGAGAGCGCAACGAAGAATGCGATGACGAGGATCTGGAACGACATGAGAATGAAGTTCGCGCGATCTGCGACCTTAATGCCAATGATGTTCAGCGCGCTGGTGATGACTATGAAGCCGAGGATCCAGACCGGCATTGGGATCCCAGGGAACTGCGCCGTGAGGTACGAGCCGCCGATGAGCCAGATCACCATCGGGAGGAACAGGTAATCGAGCATGATCGCCCAGCCGACGAGGAACCCCACCCTGCCGTCGATGGTGCGGCGCACGTAGGTGTACGCGGATCCCGCAACCGGGTATGCCTTCGCCATGCGCCCGTAACTGTTGGCGGTGAACAGCATCGCGATGAGGGCGACGAGGTACGCGCTCGCGCTCGCGCCGCCCGTCTCTTGCGCGATGACTCCGAAGATCCCGAGCACGATCAGCGGGGTGAGATACGCGAGCCCAAACAGCACGAGCGACGGCAGCTTGAGCGTGCGCGTCAGTGCTGTGGAAGGTTGGGTAGTGGACACAAGTGACTCCTCTGTCTGGTGGTGTGTCTGGTGGTGGCCTCAGTGGCCGCGGTGGCCTCAGCAGCCGCGGTGGCTCGGGGCCGAGCTACTCGGCTTCTGCCGCGCTGCGCGGCGACCAGGACTGCGGGTCGATCCTGCCCGAGTACATGGGGAGCGGGATCTCCCGATCGCCCTCCTGGAACTGCGCCCACATGCGGTTGCTGAACATGGTCCCGCGCTCACGCACGGCGCGCACCTGTGCGGGGTCGTACTCGAAGACGAGGGTCTGCTCGCCGATCCCAGCCTCGGCAATTACGTACCCCTCGGGGTCGACGACGATGCTGCGGCCGCGGCCGACAGGGCCGGCACAGTTGACGCTTGCCATGATGTTCTGGTTGGCGATCGCGTTGGCGCGAGCCAGCACGAGCTCCTGCTCGCGGTCGGGCGTTGTTGTCTTGACGATGTTGAACACAATGTCTGCGCCGAGCCAGGCGAGCTGGCGGGTGTGCTCCGGGAACCACGCGTCGTAGCAAATAGAGAGCCCCGCGGCCCCGGCTCCGTCGAGCGGCGTGACGATGAACTCGGTGCCGGGCAGGTGCGGTTCGAACGGGCGCCAGGGGAACATCTTGCGATAGCTCGCGCGCAGCGTGCCCGACGGGTCGAACAGCAGCTGCGTATTGAAGAACTCGCCCTCGGGTCCGCGTTCGCCGATGCTTCCTGGGCAGAGCCAGACCTCGTGCTGTGCGGCGATGAGCCCCAGCTGGCGCACGTAGTCGCTGTCGAGCGGCACGGCACCTGCTTCGAGGGCTGCGAGGCGGGCGGCCTCTTCGAGGTGCTCGGTTCCGCAGAGGTGGAGTTCGGGATAGATGATCATGGTGGCTTCGGGGTGCGCGGCGAGCGTCTGGGTGACGTCGGCTGCGAAGGCCTCGAGTGTGCCGTTTACGGGCAGCGGTGAGCGCTGTGCGAGTGCGATGGTGTGTGTCTGTCTGGTCATCCCGACCCCCTTGTCATGCGGGCAGTCACCCGGGGGTGACGCTCGAAAATTGAAGTGATCAACATGATCATGATCAATTTGAACACTCTACGTTGCTCGCCGGATAGAATCAAGTCATGGCGACACGGGACTCCGAAGAGCAGGCAGCGGCCGAGCGGGTGCTCTTCGCCCTCCCTGGCTCCCCGGCGCTTGCTCGGCTCTCGGCAGTGGAGACTGTGCGCGCGCGGATCCTTCTCGCGATCGAGCACGCGCTCCTCGCCCCCAGCAGCAAGCTCCCGCGGGTTGAGCACATCGCTGCGGGGCTCGAGGTCAGTCCGATAACCGCGCGGCGAGCGCTCGAGAGCCTCGTCGAAGACGGCGTGCTCACGCGCCGCCCAGGCAGGGGCGGCGGAACCTTCGTGGCCGAAGCGCCCCCGGCTCTCGGCGACAGCTCAGTCTCTGCCTATCGCGCGGATACGCAGGCGATCAGCAGCCTCATCGACCAACGCTCGCTCATGGAGAGCGCCATTGTGCACGCGGCTGCCCTCCGAGCGACGGAGTCCGACTGTGCGGAGCTTGACGAACTCATCGAGCAGTCGCAGCGCGCGAGTAACTGGATGGACCACCATGTGCCCGACAGTAAGTTCCACCGACTGGTCGCAGAGATGAGCGGCCTCCCGGAGGCACCCGCGTACCTGACCGTGTACGAGGCGCTGCACAAGTACTTTGTGCCCTACCCGATGGAAGAGCTCGAGGAGGGCCGCGACGAGCACCGGGCCCTCGTGGCGGCGTTCCGGGCGAAGGATCCGCTCACCGCAGTCTCCGTGACCCGTATCCACGTCGATGCGCTCAGGCGGGAGATGTTCCCGGCCCTGCCTGTCGACGGGGGTGACGGGGCCGCTGAGTGACGCGTATCCCCGCTCGAGCACAGCAGCGCCGCCTAGGCTGGGGGCGTGAACGAAGCACTCCCTGAAACCCAGCTCGCAGAACTCGTCTCGCTGTTTGAGCGCGGCCCGGTCGCGGTGCTCACCGGTGCGGGGATGAGCACTGACTCGGGCATCCCTGATTACCGCGGGGCGGGCACGCCGCCGCGCACGCCCATGAACATCGCTCAGTTCACGGAGGATCCCCACTACCGTCGCCGCTTCTGGGCGGGCGCGCGCATCGGGCAGAACCGCATGAGCATCATCGAGCCGAACGACGGGCACCGTGCCCTCGCGCGCCTCGAGGCGGCCGAGCACATCGAGGGCGTCATCACGCAGAATGTCGATGGGCTGCACAGGCGGGGCGGATCCCGCACCGTTGTTGAGCTCCACGGCGGCGGCGGGATCATGCGCTGCACGCAGTGCGGTGAGCGCTGGACGCGGGCCGAGGCGCTCGGGTGGTTCGATACGCTCAACCCCGGCTACGCGGAGCGCAATGCTGAGGCCGAGGTGGCGCCCGACGGCGACGCACTCGTCGGCGAGGTCGAGTCCGTGCGGGTGCCGCTGTGTCCGGGCTGTGGCGGCATGCTCCGGCCCGACGTTGTCTACTTCGGCGAGACCGTGCCCGTCCCGGTGTTTGAGGCCGCAGCGGCGCTTGTCGAGCGATCGACGGCGCTGCTCATCGCGGGCTCCTCGCTCGCAGTGAACACGGGCATGCGGCTCGTGCACAAGACGGAGCGCCGGGGTAATCCGCTCGCGGTGATTAACCGCGGTCCGACAGCGGTGGATCGCCGCCCCGCCCTCGCCGTCCGCATTGACGCGGGCACGACCGAGACACTCACGGCGCTCGCCGCAGCCCTCGGGGCGTAGTCGGCGCGGCGGCTACGCAAGCTGCCGCGGCAGCTTCGCGAGCGGCTGCTCCACGCAGTAGAAGATTTG
Source organism: Leucobacter sp. BZR 635 (assembly GCF_048061935.2). Taxonomy (NCBI): domain Bacteria; kingdom Bacillati; phylum Actinomycetota; class Actinomycetes; order Micrococcales; family Microbacteriaceae; genus Leucobacter; species Leucobacter sp. BZR 635. Next base: position 38,918 of record NZ_JBLUNZ020000051.1, read on the forward strand.
GCTGACGATCCTCTCCCTCATGGCGCGACGAAGCTCGTTGGCGAGGCGACTGCCTGGCGGATCCGGGTAGGTGACTCCCGGGTGGTCTGCGGCATTTTTGACGAAAGCTTGGTCGTGAGCGAGGTTCGTGCCGGGCACCGCCGTGAGGTGCATCGGTTGCAGTGCTTGGCTGCGCTCCAGCTGACCCACCGCTGAACTGCCATGACCTCAGCGAGGTCAGGAGCGTTTGACGGTAAAAGACCCATGACCTCGCTGAGGTCATGGCTGTTGAGCGAGGCGCGGAAGCCGGAACCCGCGCCGGGCCGAGCGCCTGAGGGAAGCACAGAGGGTGGTGGCCGGGGCTAACCCCGGCCACCACCCTCTCACACGCTACTCGATGACGACGACGAGGTCGCCTGCCTCGACACCGCGGGTGCCGTCGAAGGCGAGGCGCTGCACGACGCCAGCGACGGGGCTGGTGATCGCAGCCTCCATCTTCATTGCCTCGATCGTCGCGATAGCCTGGCCCGCAGCGATCGAGTCGCCCTCGGCAACCTTCACGGTGACAGTGCCGGAGAACGGGGCGGCGATCTGGCCGGCCGCGGTGCGGTCTGCCTTCTCGGCGGTGACCGCCGTAACGGTGATCCGCTCGTCCTTCACGAACACGGGACGCAGCTGGCCGTTGACGCGCACCATCACGGTGCGCACGCCCTTCTCATCTGCGGCACCGATGGCCTCGAGACCGACGTAGAGGCGCACGCCTCGGCTCAGGTCGATCGCGTGCTCCGCGGCGGGGTCGAGCCCGTAGAGGTAATCGCCGGTGTCGACGACCGAGAGGTCACCGAAACGCTCGCGTGCGTCCTCGAACTGCGCGGTGGGTGCCGGGAAGAGCAGCCGGTTGAGCGTGGTGCGCCGCGACGCGCTGTCGCCGTCGAGCTTCGCCTCGTCCTCGGGCGCGACGGGCGCGACCTCGATCGAAACCTCGCGGCCCTCGAGCACGCGTGAACGGAACGGCTCAGGCCAACCGCCGGGAATCTCGCCGAGCTCGCCCGCGAGGAAACCCACGACCGAATCGGGCACGTCGTACTTCTCGGGGTTCGCCTCGAAGTCGGCCGGGTCGGCGTCGACGGCTGCAAGGTGCAGCGCGAGGTCGCCAACGACCTTTGACGACGGGGTCACCTTCGGGATGCGGCCAAGGATGCGGTCAGCCGCGGCGTACATGTCCTCGATCTTCTCGAAGTTCTCGGAGAGGCCGAGCGCGATCGCCTGCTGGCGCAGGTTCGACAGCTGACCGCCGGGGATCTCGTGCGTGTACACGCGACCCGTCGGCGCGGTGAGGCCCGACTCGAACGGCTTGTACAGGGTGCGCACGGCGTCCCAGTACGGCTCGAGCGCGTAGACCGCGTCGGGATCAATGCCGGTGTCACGCTCGGTGTTCGCGAGCGAGGCGACGAGGCCCGAGAGCGACGGCTGGCTCGTGGTGCCCGACATCGGGGCCGAGGCCGCGTCGACCGCGTCAACGCCCGCGGCCGATGCCGCGAGCAGGGTCGCGAGCTGGCCGCCCGGGGTGTCGTGCGTGTGCAGGTGCACGGGCAGGTCGAAGCGTTCGCGCAGCGCGGTGACGAGCTTCGCTGCCGCGGCCGGGCGGAGCAGACCAGCCATGTCCTTGATCGCGAGCACGTGTGCGCCGGCGTCAACGATGCGCTCGGCGAGCGACAGGTAGTAGTCGAGCGTGAACTTGTCCTCGGCTGGCGAGAGCAGATCACCGGTGTAGCAGAACGCAACCTCGGCGACGGCCGAGCCGGTCTCGCGCACGGCGTCGATCGCGACGCGCATCTGGTTCACGTCGTTGAGCGCGTCGAAGATGCGGAACACGTCGACGCCGGTATCGGCAGCCTCACGCACGAAGGCCTGCGCGACCTTCGGCGGGTACGGGGTGTAGCCGACGGTGTTCTGGCCGCGGAGCAGCATCTGGATCGGCACGTTCGGCAGCGCCTCACGCATCGCCGCGAGCCGCCCCCAGGGGTCTTCGCCGAGGAACCGGAGCGCGACGTCGTACGTCGCACCGCCCCACGCCTCGACCGAGAACAGCTGCGGCGTCATGCGCGCGACGTACGGGGCGACGGCGACGAGGTCGCGGGTGCGCACGCGGGTCGCGAGCAGCGACTGGTGTGCGTCGCGGAACGTCGTGTCGGTGACGGCGAGGGCGGTCTGCTCACGCAGCGCCTTCGCGAAGCCCTCGGGGCCGAGCTCGAGCAGCTGCTGGCGGCCGGCGGCCGGCGCGGGATCGCTGAGGTCGAGCGACGGCAGCTTCACGGCGGGCTCGATCGTCTGCGGGCGTGCGCCGTTCGGCTGGTTCACGGTGACGTTTGCGAGGTGCTGCAGCAGGCGGGTCGCGCGGTCCTGCGGCTTGTTCAGCGTGAGCAGCTCGGGGCGCTCCTCGATGAACGCGGTCGACACGTCGCCGGCCTGGAAATCGCTGTCGTCGAGCACAGCCTGCAGGAACGGGATGTTCGTTGCGACGCCGCGGATGCGGAACTCGGCGAGCGCGCGGCGTGCGCGTACGACGGCGTCCTCGAAGGTGCGGCCGCGGCAGGTGAGCTTCGCGAGCATCGAGTCGAAGTGCGGGCTGATGTAGGCGCCCGGGTTGATGGTGCCGCCGTCGAGGCGCACGCCGCTGCCGCCGGGGGAGCGGTAGGCGGAGATGCGGCCGAGGTCGGGACGGAAGCCGTTCGCGGGATCCTCGGTCGTGATCCGGCACTGCAGGGCGGCGCCGTGGATCTTGATCTGGTCCTGCGTCAGGCCGAGTTCGGCAAGCGTCGCGCCCGCGGCGATCCGCATCTGCGACTGCACGAGATCCACATCGGTGATCTCCTCGGTGACGGTGTGCTCGACCTGGATGCGCGGGTTCATCTCGATGAACACGTGCTCACCAGCGCGCTCGCCCTCGGTGTCGAGGAGGAACTCGACGGTGCCGGCGTTCGCGTACCCGATCGACTTCGCAAAGGCGATCGCGTGGCTTGTCATTGCGTCGCGCTGCTCCTGCGAGAGGTTCGGCGCGGGCGCGATCTCGACGACCTTCTGGTGGCGGCGCTGCACGGAGCAGTCGCGCTCGAAGAGGTGCACGGCCTCGCCGGTGCCGTCCGCGAGCACCTGGACCTCGATGTGACGGGGGCGCAGCACTGCCTGCTCGATGAACATCGTGGCGTCGCCGAACGCGCTCTCGGCCTCGCGCATCGCGGCCTCGAGGGCCTCGCGGAGATCCTCTGCACGCTCGACGCGGCGCATTCCGCGCCCGCCACCACCCGCGACGGCCTTTGCGAAGACCGGGTAGCCGATCTCGTCAGCGCCAGCGATGAGCGCCTCGACGTCGGTCGAGGGCGGGGTGGATCGCAGCACGGGCACGCCAGCGGCGATCGCGTGCTCCTTGGCGGCAACCTTGTTGCCCGCCATCTCGAGCGCCTTGCGGCCTGGCCCGATGAACGTAATCCCGACGGCCTCGGCGGCCGCAGCAAGCTCTGGATTCTCCGCGAGGAACCCGTAGCCCGGGTAGATTGCGTCAGCGCCGCACTCCTGCGCAACTCGCACGATCTCTGCGATATCGAGGTACGCCCGGACCGGGCCGCCCTCCTTGCCGATGAGGTAGGCCTCGTCAGCCTTCAGACGGTGCAGGGAGTTGCGATCCTCATAGGGGTACACCGCAACTGTCTTTGCGCCCAGCTCATTTGCAGCACGGAATGCGCGGATCGCAATTTCTCCGCGGTTCGCTACCAGAATCTTCTCGAACATCGTCTTTGAGTTCCTCCCTTGGGCGGCCGGTCTCCCGGTCGGGCGCGCCGTGTGCGCGCGCCCGGATCAGTTATGTGTGGTGAAAAACCGTCTACTCTCCACGCGAAATGCGGGTCATCTCGTCACGCGAGACAACCTTGATACGCGTGCGCCCGGCTGCTTCGCCGAGCGACAGTTCGTGTTCGTCGAGGCGGTGCCAGCCATCGATGGTCGTGTACGGCACCCCTCGCTCCGAGAGTAGCTCAGGAATGATGCCCGCGTCACCATGCTCTGGCTGCCACCATGTGGTCGAATCCTCCATAAGACGCTCCAGCGTCTCCATAGCGTCCGACTTCGTATGCCCGATGAGGCCGATGGGGCCACGTTTGATCCACCCGGTCGCATATACCCCCGGAATGGGGGTGCCCTCGAGGTCGAGCACGCGGCCGCGGTCGTTCGGGATCACGCCACGATTCTCATCGAATGGGATCTCGTCGAGCGGTGAACCGAAGTAGCCGACAGCGCGGTAGAGCGACTGCATCGGGATCACCTCAAACTCGCCGGTGTCGACGATGCCGCCCTCGCCGTCGGGGGCGGTGCGCTCGATCTTCAGGCCGACGACGCGGCCGTCCTCAACGACGACCTCGACGGGCTTCGACCAGAAGTGCAGGTGCAGGCGACGCGACGATGCCTCGACCTCGCCGGCCTCGCGGGCGCGCTGTTCATCGCGCCACTTGTCCATGATGCGGGTCATGACGGTGACCTGCTTGTTCTTCGCAAGCACCTCGTCGGCGTACGGGTCGGCGTGCGCGAAGTCGCGCTCGTCGATGACCATGTCGACGTCGCGCACCTCGCCGAGCTCGCGCAGCTCGAGCGGCGTGAACTTCACGTACTTCGGGCCGCGGCGGCCGAACAGGTGCAGCTCCTCGATCGGGTTCGCCTTGAGGCCCTGGTAGACGTTTTCGGGAATCTCGGTGACGAGCAGGTCGTCGGCGTGCTTGATGAGCATGCGGGAAACGTCGAGGGCGACGTTGCCGTTGCCGATGACGCCGACCGAGGCGGCCTCGAGCGGCCAGGTCCGCGACACGTCGGGGTGGCCGTCGAACCAGCTCACGAAGTCGGCTGCGCCGTAGGATCCCTCAGCGTCGATGCCGGGCACGCCGAGCATCGCGTCGCGGATCGCGCCAGTCGAGAAGATCACCGCGTTGTAGTGCCGCTTGAGGTCTTCGAGCGTGAGATCCTGCCCGTAGCGGACGTTCCCGAAGAAGCGGATCTCGCCGCTGTCGAGCACGTCGCGCAGCGCATTGATGATCCCCTTGATGCGCGGGTGGTCGGGCGAGACGCCGTAGCGCACGAGCCCGTAGGGTGCGGGGAGCTGATCGAAGAGGTCAATCTCGACCTCAAACTCGCGTTCCGCTTTCAGCAGCAGGTCCGCAGCGTAAATACCGGCTGGGCCGGCCCCCACAATCGCCAGGCGCATCTTGCTCATACCTCGGAACTACCCTTCCCTCGAAACAATGGATTCCGCCATGCGCTCAAGCGCGCGCTTCACCGGCGACTTCGGCAGCACATCAAGTGCTGCGACAGCTTCGTCGGCCCAACGCTGGGCGGTGGCCTCGGTCTCACGCGTCACCACATGGTTGTAGAGCGCGTCGACCTCTGGATCCATGACCGATAGGTCGGCCCCGTCGGCAATCGCCTGCACGCCCGCGTCGATGCGGGTGAGCAGCTCTTGCGCGTCGGCGTGGCCGGCTGCGGCACGTGTTCGAAGGAGGAGCAGGGGGAGCGTGTCGACGCCGGCGCGGAGGTCGGTTCCCGCGCGCTTGCCGGTCTGCTCCTTTTTGGGGGAGAGGTCGATGACATCGTCGATGAGCTGGAAGGCGACGCCGATGCGCTCGCCGTACTCGGTCACCGCGTTCGCGTGCTCGACGCTGCCGCCGCCGAACATGACGCCCATGCGAGCAGCGGTCGAGATGAGCGCGCCGGTCTTGTCGGCGAGCACCTGAATGTAGTGCGAGATGCGGTCGTCGCCGGCCTGCGGCCCGACGGTTTCGTGCAGCTGGCCGAGGCAGAGCCGCTCGAAGGTGCGCGCCTGGAGCAGGATCGCGTCCTCGCCCATGCCGGCGACGAGCGACGAGGCGCGCGCGAACAGCAGATCGCCCGCGAGGATCGCGACCGAGTTCGACCACACCATGTGCGATGCGGCGACGCCGCGACGCAGCGTTGCCTCGTCCATGACGTCGTCGTGGTAGAGCGAAGCGAGGTGCGTCATCTCGACGGCTACGGCCGCGCGGCGCACGAGCTCGTTCGGGCCGTCACCAAGCTGGCTGGTGAGCACCGTGAGCATCGGACGGATCCGCTTGCCGCCCGCCTCAGCGAGGTAGCGAGCGGGGGCATCCGCGACCGCAGACGCAAAGCCGAGGTTCTCGAGGAGGCTGGCCTCGATGAGGTCGAGCTCCCCCTGGAGCTCCTTCGCCTGGCGACGATCTCCCGCGCTCTGGAAGAGCCGCATTGGCAGCGCCTGGGTGGTCGTGTCAGCCATGCTCTGACGGATCACTCGTGGCCTCGCTCGTTCGTCTCGGTCTTGGGGGTGCTGGGCTTTGAAGCCGCGGGCTTCTTCGCAGCTGGTTCCTTCGTTGCCGGCTTCTGAGTGGCCGGCTTCTGAGTGGCCGGCTTCTGAGTGGCCGGCTTCTTGGCGGCCGGCTTCTGAGCAGTCGCCGGCTTCTCCGCAGCGGCTTTCTTCGCGCCCTCAGACGCGCTGGCGGGCTTGGCAGCGGCCTCCTTGGCGTCGGCCGCCTTCGTGGTCGCGGGCTTCTTCGCGGCGGGCTTCTTCGCCGCTGGTTTCTTCGCCGCCGGTTTCTTCGGCGCATCAGATTTCGCGGTTGCAGGCGTGGTGGCTGCCGACTTCGGCTCGCTCGGTGCCTTCTCCGCGGCAGGCTCGTTCGGCGCCGGCTTCGCGGCGCGCGGCACGAACCCGCGGTGGAGGGCAACGATCCCGAGCGTCAGGTTGCGGTACGCAACTCGCTCAAGCCCTGCCTCGCGCAGCCAGCTCGCGAGCTCTTCCTGGCCGGGCCAGGTCTCGATGGACTCGTTGAGGTAGTTGTAGGCCTCTGCCGCGTCGCGGTTGATGACCTTCGCTACGCGTGGCAGTACGTGCCGGTTGTACTGTGTGTAGGCCCAGTTCACAGCACCGGCCGGCGGCTGCGAGAACTCGGCGATGACGACCCGGCCGCCAGGCTTCACGACGCGCGCCATCTCGGCGAGCGCCTGCTTCGGCTCGGAGACGTTGCGGAGGCCGTACGAGATCGTGGCGGCATCGAAGCTGTCGTCTTCAAACGGCAGCTGCGTTGCGTCGGCCCAGACGAAGTCGATGAGGTCGTTGCCCGCGTTGCGGCGGCGGCCCTCCGCGAGCATGCCCTCGGAGAAGTCGGCTGCGGTGACGTGCGCGCCGTGCGCTGCGAGCGCCGCCGACGAGGTGCCGGTGCCGGCTGCGAGGTCGAGGATCCGCATCCCCTTACGCGGCGCAATCGCGCGGGTGGTGGCGATACGCCACAACCTTGAGTTGCCGACCGAGAGCACGTCGTTCAGGAGGTCATATTTCGGGGAGACCTCGTCGAACATGGCAGAAACGTCCGTCGCGTGCTTGGTCGTGGTGTCTGGTCGAGTCACCGTTCCATCGTAGCCGGTCGTACCTCTGTGAATGCATGCAGTTGCTGGCGAGTAGATTGGGATGGTGATGACCGATGTGACCGGGGGCCCCGTGGGGGACACGCCGAAGCTATGCGCAGTGACACGGGTGCTGCCCGAACTGCCGAATTTGCTGAGCTATGCAGACCCCGAATCGCCCCTGTTTTGGAACCGCGGAGACCGCGGCTGCGTCGGCGTCGGCGAGACGCTGCGGCTGCGGTTCACCGGCCCTGACCGCTTCACCGAAGCGTCGCGTGTGTGGCGGGAAATCGCGACCGCCTCGACCGTTGACGATCCCGTCGGTATGCCCGGGTCGGGCCTCGTCGCCTTCGGTACCTTTGCTTTCGCTGACGAAAGCTCCTCCGAGAGTGTGCTTGTGGTTCCGCGAGTGTTGATCCACCGCCACCGCGACATGGCGTGGGTGACCGAAGTCACCCTGCTCGCCGAGGAGAACACCCTCGCTGGCTCGGCCGATCCAACCGCGGTGCTGCCCGATCCTCGACCGCTCGCGGCCGCCGATTGGACGGGTGTCGAGCTACTCGCCCCCGAGGTCGTCGCGATGCGAGCCCCGGAGCCCGGCGCTGTCGGACCCCGCTTCGGCATCTCGATGGGCGGAAGCGACGTCGACGCGTATCTCGATGGCGTGCGCGACGCGACCGCGCGGGTGGTCGCAGGCGAACTCGAGAAGGTGGTGCTCTCGCGGCAGATCGGCGGTGCGCTCGAACCGGGCGCAGACGTGCGGATCCCGCTGGAACGCCTGAGCGAACGCTACCTCGACTGCTGGACCTTCGCCGTCGACGGCCTTGTCGGCGCGAGCCCCGAAACGCTCGTGCGCTCGACGAGCGGTGCGGTCTCCGCGCGCGTGCTCGCGGGTACCCGCGGCAGGCACTCGGAAGACGCCGCCCGCGACCGGGCCGCCCGCGACGAGCTGCTGCGCTCAGCCAAGGAGCAGCACGAACACGATTTTGCCGTGCAGAGCGTCGTCACGGCCCTCGCCCCGCACGTCACCGAGCTGCGTACGAGCGATGCGCCGTTCGCACTGCAGCTCCCGAACGTCTGGCACCTCGCGACCGACCTTGGGGCGGCGCTGGGCGCCGAGTCGACTGCGCTCGAACTCGTGAACGCGCTACACCCCACAGCTGCCGTTGCCGGGACTCCGACAGCCGACGCGGTCGCGATGATCGCCGAGCTTGAGCCGTTTGACCGCGGCCGGTACTCGGGCGCTGTTGGCTGGATCGATGCCGCCGGCGACGGCGAGTGGGTGATCGCGCTGCGCTGCGCGCAGATTGGCGAGCCTGACGCCTCCGGCGAGCGGACACTTGTCGCGACCGCCGGCGGCGGGATCGTCGAGGGCTCCGATCCCGCGCACGAACTCGGCGAGACGGTCTCGAAGTTCCGGCCGATCACGGAGGCGTTCGCCCGCTAGCCGCTGCGCGCCGTGTGCCGGTCGCCCGCCCGCCGCATCCTGTCTGCCCCGTTTTATCCTGTCCGACTCCTGCAACGCCCGCACAAGGCGCAGAGAGGAAAAATAGGGGAAGTAGGGATGGCCAGGCCGGGCAGGGCCCCTACGGCCAGCGCAGCCCGGCCGTCGCCTCCAGCCGCGCCTGCTCGGCGGCGACGTCGAAGTCTGCCGCGGGCCACTGCGGGTTGATCCGCTCGAGCTCACCGATCACGATGCGCTGCACCGCCACCCGCGCGTACCATTTCGAGTTCGCCGGCACGACGAACCAGGGAGCGTGCGGGGCACTCGAGCGGTCGATCGCGGTCTGGAACGCATCCATGTAGTCCGGCCACAGCTTCCGCTCGTCTACGTCGCCCGGGTTGTACTTCCAGTGCTTCGACGGGTCGGCGAGGCGGTCGCTCAGCCGCTCGGCCTGCTCCTCAGGCGAGACGTGCAGCATGATCTTCACGATGCGCACGCCGTCGTCGGTGAGCCGCCGTTCAAACTCGCTGATCGCGCCGTAGCGCCGCTCAATCTCCTCGGGCGGGGCGAAGGATCGCACGCGCTGGATCAGCACATCCTCGTAATGGGAGCGGTCGAACAGCCCGATCACTCCGGGCCCTGGCACCCGCGGTTCGACGCGCCACAGGAAGTCGTGGGCGCGCTCCTCCTCGGTCGGAGACTTAAACGCCGTGAGCTCGAGCCCGTGCGGTTCGAGCTGCCCGAAGACGTGGTTGACGATGCCGCCCTTGCCCGCGGCATCCATCGCCTGCAGCACAACGAGCACGCGGTCCGCGGCTCCGGCGCGGCTCTGCGCGTACAGCCGCTCTTGGAGTTCGCGCAGCTCCGCCGCGGCGGCGGCGAGCTCGACCTGGCCGGCTTTCTTGTTCGCGCTGGTGCCTGGGGTGGATCCGGGGTCGATGGATCGCAGCTCGAACCCCTCTCGTACCCGGAGCAGCTCCGCTACGTCGCCGTCCCAGAAGTCACTCGCCATAGTCGTCCCCCGTGGTGTTTTCGAGCGGACGCCTCGGCGGCCGCTGCCGTACAGCAACTGTAGGGCGTCCGGCCGCCCCGGAACAGCCTCCGCGCCCGCTGCGAGATCGTCCCGAGCAGTGGCGGGTCAGTTTGGGAAGCCCGCTGCCCGCAGCCCGCACCCCGCAGCATCATCCCCGCTACTCAGCCGAGTGGCACCTCGACGATGGTCGGCCCCGTGACGGGAGCCGTGAACAGGCGCTCAAGCTCGCCCCGGGTGGTGACTCGGTGGTACTCCCAGCCGAAGGCAGTGGCCAAGGCGGCAAGATCCGCGCGGTGCGGCGTCCGCATGACGCGGTCGAACACGTCGGGAGCCGTCGAAGCCGCGACCTCGAGCGAGTCGAAGATCGTGCCGCCGCCGTCGTTGCCGACGACGAGTTGGATCCGGGGCCGCACCTCCAGCTCGGAGGCGAGCAGCAGCGAGCCGGCGTCGTGCAAGAGCGCGAGATCGCCGATGATGACCCTGGTGGTGCCGGCGGCGCGCGCGGGGTCAGGATCGACCTGGCTTGCCACGGCCACCCCGAGAGCTGTCGCGACGGTGCCGTCGATGCCCGCGAGCCCGCGGTTGGCGTGCACAGTGAGCTTGCGGGCCGGGGCGAGCGCGTCGAGCACCCGCACCAGCCGGGAAGCCGCGAGCACGAGCCGGTCGTGCGGCCAGGTCGCCCGCCACACGGTCTCGACGAGGAGCCCCCGGGTGATGGGCTCCCGCTTCACGGCAACCTCGGCACGCGCGTATGCGTTGCGCTCCTTGTACCCGGTCTCGCGTGCGGCGTCGAGGTCTGGTTCGTGCACGGTGCTGCGCTCGCGCTGCAGCTCGCGATCGGCGGCGACCCAGACGCCGAGCCAGCGGCGGTGCACGCGCGGGTCGTGCGCAGGGGCCACGGTGGCCGCGTGTACGACGCGTGCGCCGGAGACGGGTGCGTAGTGGTCGCCGGCGTGCGGATCCACCACAACAACCTCGACGTCGTCGCGCCGAAGCAGCGCAGGGATCTGGCGCGTGAGCGTCGGATGCCCGAATACGACTGCACGCTCAGTGAGCCCGCCGATCTCGGGGTCGTCGATGAGCGTCGCGTACGCGGTGATCGCCTCGCGGCCGAAGCGGGAGCCGCTCACGACCTCTGCAAGGAGTGGGAGGCCCGCGTCGCGCGCGAAGGCCTCGGCCGCGTCGCCGGCTCCGGCACCCGCGATCACGACCGTGAGCGCATCATCGTCGTGCACGTAGCCGCCGACGGCGTCGGGGAGATACGTCTCGAAGCGCTCCCCGTCAGAGCGCGAAGCTGCGCCCGGAGCCGCCGCCGCGGTGGCAGCGATGGTCGCCCGTGCGGCGGCACCCTCCTCGCCGGCTGCCGCAAAGCCGGCGGCGATCATCTCATCAAAGCCGGCGGTGCCTGACAGCGGCTCGACGAACTGCAGATTGAGCTGCACGGGACCTGCTGGCTGATCCCCTGGAAACCCGCGAGCTGCCGAGAACGCGCGCGCCGCGAGCCGACCCGGATCCTGCGCGGGATCGCGGCCGATGTCGCCGTCCGCGCCGAACGCGGGCGGCGCGACGTCGAGCGACAGTCGGGCCGCCGCGCCGAACAGGTCGAACTGCCGGGTGGTCTGGTTGCTTCTCGTTCCGCGGAGCTCGGCCGGGCGGTCAGCGGTGAGGGCGATGAACGGAACGCGCCCCTCGTGCGCCTCGAGGGCTGCTGGGACGAGGTTTGCGACGGCGGTGCCGCTCGTGACAATCACGGGTGCCGGCATACCTGTTTCGCGGGCGAGGCCGAGTGCGAAGAACGCGGCGGATCGCTCGTCCACGCGCACGTGCAACCGGATCGCCCCAGCCTGCTCAGCTGCGGCGGCGGCGAGGGCGAGCGCCTGGGACCGAGAGCCCGGGCAGACCACGATGTCGGAGACGCCGCGGCGGATCAGCTCAGCGAGGAGCTCGACAGCGAAGATGGAGGAGGGAGCTGGCCCCCGGCTCATCTCGTCTTGTCCTGATCCTGATCCTGATCTTCGCTCGGCCGCGGCTTCGGCGGCTCTTCGCCGGGGAAGGTTTCCTCGTCGAGTTCCTTCAGCCGGGCCTCGAGATCGCGCAGTGACTCGCGTTCAGCGTCGCTGAGCTGGCGGCCCGTGAACCGCGGGTCATCGTCGGGGGCGAGGTGGTTCGGTGCACCGGGACCCGTCGAGGGGCTGCCCTTGCCGATCATGAGCCACAGCACTGCGCCGATGACTGGCAGGAGCACGATGATGACGATCCACACCGGCTTACTCACACCGCGAGCGCGGGAGTGGTCAGTCATCGCGGCATCCACCAGGGAATACAGGGTGAACGCTACCGCGATGACAGCGCCAATAATGATAAACCTGACCATGGCTTCATGCTACCCGCCATCCCTCTGGGCGAGGAGGGAGAGCGCACAGTATCCGTCGGTAGACTTGACGCCGTGAGTGAACAACGCAAAGCCTGGACGACCTACATTGTGCTGCGCCTACTCTTTTTCGTGGTGCCGTTCGCAGCCCTGTATGCCCTCGGCCTCGCCCTTGGCTTCACCATGATGATGTCGGGCATCATCGCCGCGGTTCTCGCTGCGCTCATCGGCGTCTCGCTGTCGATCCTGCTGCTCTCGAAGCCGCGCGAAGAGGCTTCTGAGAGCATCTACGCCTGGCGCAATCGCGACCGCACCACCGACGACATCGCCGAAGATGCGGTGCTTGACGGCGAGAGCGAGGGCGACCGCTCCTAGGGCGATCGCTCTGCGCTGCGTCCGCTCCTGGTCTGCCCACTTGGGCTGCGCCGCCATGGGGTGTGACCGCGGGAGCTGCTGAGCCCCGCCTACGAGGCTGCGTCGCCGGGTGCGATGGTGCCCTCGTCCTCATCCTCGTCGTCTGCCCGCTCAGATTCGGCTCGTTCGCGCGCCCGCTGCTCGCGCATGAAGTCGCGCACCGAGTAAGGGCGAGTCCGCTGCCCGTAATCCTGTGAGGTAATACCGCTGACGAGCAGGCCCGGGTCGATTGCGAGGGCCGTGGCGATCCGAATGAGTGTCTCTGCGGAGGGGCTTTGTGCTCCGCGCTCGATCTTGCCGATGCTCGTAAGGCTCACTTCAGAGAGCTCGCTGAGATCGTCCATAGAGATGCCTTCTGCGCGTCGTGCGTCGCGAATGCGCTCTCCGATGGTTCTTGCTGCTGCTGAGTGGAAACGAGGCACCGTACTAGATTCGCGGGGTGTAACGGCAAGCACCAGAATCTAAAGCGGCAGGCAGAAAGACACCAGGTACAAAAGTACCTGTTGCAGATGGCGGCCTGCGTGGAACGAAGGCGGCGGCGATCCACTGCGAGAACACGGGATGCGCCGAATACACTGGACGTTGTTCGTCGACTGACCCTGACCGTCGACCCCGATGCGTTTGATAAGGACCCCACCACACCGTGACCTCACCCACCGATAGCGCCCCGATGCGAGTTCTGCTCGGATGCGACACGTTCGCCCCAGACGTCAACGGTGCTGCACGCTTTGCCGAGCGCCTTGCCGCTGGGCTCGTGCGCCGAGGCCACGACGTTCACGTCGCTGCTCCCTCGAAGAAGCACAGCGTGACCGGTGCGTTTCGCGAAACCATCGAGGGCGAGCAGATGACGGTGCACCGCATCGCGAGCTGGCGCTGGTACCCGCACGACTGGCTCCGTTTCGTGCTGCCCTGGCGCGCGCGGCATTACGCGCGGCAGATTCTCGATCAGGTGAAGCCCGATGTGATCCACATCCAATCGCACATCGTCATCGGGCGGGCGCTCGCATATGAGGGAGCGAAGCGTGGGATCCGGATCGTCGCAACGAACCACATCATGCCCGAGAACGTGCTCGACTTCACCCTGCTCCCGGAGCGCGCGAAGCAGCTGTTCGTGAAGTGGGGCTGGCGTGGTGCCGACCGCGTGCTGCGCAAGGCCTCCGCGATCACCACGCCGACGAGGCGCGCCGCCGACTTCCTCGAACGCAACACATACCGCCGTGGCGTGCTCCCCGTGAGCTGCGGGCTCCGCGCGAGTGACTACACCGCAGTCGTCGCACCGCGCGAGCAGAACACGCTCGTCTTCGTTGGCCGTGTGACGCTCGAGAAGGAAATTGACGTCATCATTCGGGCCCTCGCAAGGCTCGATCCAGCGCTCAATGCGAGCTTCACCGTCGTCGGCGACGGCGACCAGCGCAAGAACCTCGAGAAGCTTGTCTCTGAGCTCGGGCTCACCGATCGCGTGCGCTTCACCGGCCGCGTGAGCGACGAGGAGCTGCGCGCGAACCTCACCGACGCGACGGTGTTCGTGATCGCCTCGATCGCTGAGCTGCAGTCGATCGCCACGATGGAAGCGATGGCTTCCGGGCTGCCGATCGTTGCCGCCGACGCGATGGCGCTGCCGCACCTCGTGCACCACGGCGAGAACGGCTACCTGTTCCAGGCGGGCAACGACCGCGAGCTCTCCGAGGCGCTTACCAAGGTGCTCACTGCGTCCCCCGCAGAGTACGAGCGCATGCAGCAGGCCTCACTCACGGCGGTGCAGTCGCACGACATTGACCGCACGCTCGACACCTTCGAATCCCTGTACCGGGGCACCCCCGTGGCGTAACCGGCGATGCACATTCTCATCGTCACCGACCAGCATCCCGAGTCGCTCGGCGGGGTGCAGGTCGCGCTGCGGCTGCAGCGACGCTTCCTTGAGCGCGCGGGCCACACCGTGAGCATCGCGGCACCAGAGCTGCATCGGCCGGGCTACGCGACGGCTGTGGAGGATCAGGCAGCGTACATTGACCTGCCATCGGTCCCGATCACGCGAGATCGCGAATACGGCCTCAGCTGGCCGGGGAAGCGGAGCGACCGCGCGCTGGATCGGGCGCTCGCGGCCCGGGTCGCGGCCGGGTCGCCTCCCGTTGATCTTGTGCATATCCAGGGTGACTTCTGGGGCGCGATGATCGGGCTGCGCGCGGCGAACCGGCACGGCTTGCCGGTGGTCTTCACGATGCACAACAACGTCGACGAGGGAACCCGTGCCGTGACACCGCTCGCGCCGGTCGCCTTTGCGGGCCTGCGGGCCTGGCGGAGGTTCGCCGTGGGGCGGGTGCCCGCTGCGCTGCGCGGCCGAGTTGCCGCGAGCGATTCGGGAGCTTGGCGGTATCTCGCCGAGCTCACGGCGGGGGCGGCGCTCGTGACCGCGCCCTCTGGACACTTTGCCCGAACGCTCGAGGAACACGGGGTGGGTAACTGGAGTGCCGGTGGCGTCGAGGTGACGCAGGGCGGCGTCAACGACGAACTGATTGGGGCGGTGCGGGCGGTGCCGCGGAGCGCGCGGACGCGGCCCCGGCTCGTCTGGCTCGGACGCATGAGCGGCGAGAAACGCGTGCTCGAATTCATCGAGGCGCTCGGGGAGTCGGGCGTCGACGCCGACGTCACGCTGCACGGCGCCGGGCTGCTGCTCGGGAAGGTCGAGCGGAGGATCGAGGCGCTCAAACTCGCAGACCGCGTGCGGGTCGCGGGGCCCGTGCCCTACGAGGAGGCGCTCGCCGCGATGCGCGACGCTGACGCGCTCGTGCAGACGTCGATTGGGTTTGAGACCCAGGGCCTCACCCCGTTTGAAGCGGCGGCGCTCGGAACGCCGACGGTGTTTTGCGACCCGAAGATTGCGCACGACCTCGGCGTTGAGCCGTCGTGGCTCGCGGACGATGCGAGCGTCGCTGCGCTAGCCGCCGTGCTGCGCGAAGCGGTGTCGGCGCTCGCGGAGCAGCCAGGTGAGCTGCGCGTTGACGCTTCGGCGGGAGGCGAGCTGTTGCAGTCCACGCGGAGCGCGGGGATGGTGCGGCTCTACGAGCGAGTGCTCGCCGGTCGGAGTTGAACGCGGTTCCGCGGCTCCCGAGGACCCCTCCTCAAGCCTCACACCCCCGAGTTTTCTATTCCGAGCCTAATGTAGGGGCGAAAAGGCGCACTAAGGAATAATCGGGTCAGGTGAGAAATGCGGGTTGCGCTGCGCGTCGCGGGCTGTGTCGCGGGCTGCGCCGGGAGCGGCCCAGGCGCCGCATCCATTCCGACCCGTTTTTTCGCGCGTGAGCGTTATACGGGCCGTGAGAGGCTCGGAATGGATTAAACGGGGGGTGAAGGGTGGTGGGGCTGCTAGAAGCGCCAGGCGACGGCCTGGAAGCCCGCGGGCGGTGCCGGAACCCAGGATTCCTTCGCCTGCACGTAGCCCGAACCCGTCGGA
Source organism: Leucobacter sp. BZR 635 (assembly GCF_048061935.2). Lineage (NCBI taxonomy): Bacteria > Bacillati > Actinomycetota > Actinomycetes > Micrococcales > Microbacteriaceae > Leucobacter > Leucobacter sp. BZR 635. The sequence continues at coordinate 55,044 of NZ_JBLUNZ020000051.1, forward strand.
ACGTTCGACTCGATGATCTGGTAGGTGCCGTCATCGTTCACGCCAGTGACCAGCACGGTGTGAATGCCAGAGACCCAGGAGGTCGGGAACTGGATGTGCTCGTACTGAATGATGTCGCCTGCGACTGCCTCGGTCGGGGCGAGGCGCTCTGCGCCTACGTAGTTGGCCACGGGATCGCCGCCGCCGGTCCATGCCCCGCCACCAGCGCGGATCCAGCGCTGGGCAGAAACGATGCACTCTCCGGGGGCACCCCAGCCGGTTGCGCGGCTCGTGCCAAGCTCCGAGGTCGCAGCTGCGATCGCGGCCTCGACGTCGAACCCGTGGGCGACGCTGGCGCTGGCGCTTGCGTTCTCAGACTCCGCAAGAACAGAGCTGATCGGTGCGAGCGGCGCGGTCTTCGTGTCGGTGCTGAGGGCTTGCGTGGTGAGTGAGACAGTCGGTGCCGTCGCTGCGGCAGTGAACTCTTCGGTCTCGATTGCGCCGGCTGGCGCTGCTCCCAGTGCGAATGTCACCGCTGCGACGAGCGTGACTACAAAGGGTTTGGCGGGGGAAGGCACTCAGAGACTCCAAAACGTTGAGGATTGCGCGACCGGTGGGCCTGCAACCTTTCCAGTATGCGTTACGTTTCCGTTACATTCAAGCTGAGGCCGAATTTCACAGGTTCGCTGGGGGCGGATCGCTGGGTGCATGCAGCGGTGGATCCCGCGGTGTGCGCCATGTTGGATCGGGACTTGGGGGAGCTGTGGCACAGAGTGCTCCGTGAACACGCTAGACTTGTCGACGTTGCTCGAGTTCGCTCGAAAAACAAGGAGGATTCGCCTAGCGGCCTATGGCGCACGCCTGGAACGCGTGTTGGGTTCACGCCCTCGGGGGTTCAAATCCCCCATCCTCCGCCACAACGAAAGCCCCTGACTGAGTGTTCATTCACTTCAGTCAGGGGCTTTTTGGTTGCCGCGCGCTGCCTCGCCCACCTCGCCCCACCCGCCTTGCCCGCCCCGCCGGCTAGGGGCCGGGCTCAACCGATCGGTTGATGCGGCTTCGGCAGCGGCTTCATACGCTGGCAGATGAGACCGGGCACCGCGCCCGCGCAACTGCAGGGAGCCGAGCTGGATGATGACTGACTGCCGGATAAACAGGAACATGCGCTTCGCCGCGCTGCTTCTCGGGGGAGCGGTACTGCTGAGCGGCTGCGCGCCCGAACCATCGCGTGCGCCGGACCGAGTCGCCTCGCCGGGCGCGGCCGATGCCGCGGCGCCCGAACGCCCACAAGCGCCCGATCCGGCACCTGAACGCTCACCAACGCCCGAACCGGGGCCAGAGAACCCCGGCCTCTCGCAGGATGTTCTCGACCAGCAGCTCCGCGACGCTGCCTGGGCCAACGACGTTGGAGCAGCTGAGCGTCTCATCGAGTGGGGAGCAAACCCGAATGCAAAAGACGGAACTGTGCAGTCGGCGTATCTCATCGCCACGAGCGAGGGGCGGTCCGAGCTTCTCGAACTTACCCTCGAACACGGTGCCGACCTCACCGACCTCGACAGCTGGAACGGTACGGGGCTGATCCGGGCTGCCGAGCGCGGACACTGGGAGGTGTCAGGAATCCTGCTGCGCAACGGCGTCGATGCGAACCACATCAACAGGCTGGGGTATCAGGCGATCCACGAGGCGGTGATCTTGGGCCGCGATGACCCGAGCTACCACCTGACGCTCCAGGTGCTCGTGGCGGGAGGTGCGAGCCTGGATACGCCGTCGGGTAGCGAAGGCATGACGCCGCTGCAGATGGCGCACCATCGAGGGTTCCCGGGCCAGATCGCGGTGTTGGAGGCACTCAACGCAGTCGCCCCCGCAGCGCCGGGCCAGGCCCTGTTTGCAGGCGCATCGGCGGGCGACGCGAACGCAGTGGCACTCGCGCTCCGGGCTGGCGCCGATCCGGCTGCGGTGGGCGACGACGGCCGCACTGCGAGGCAGGTCGCCGAAGACGCAGGGCACAGCGCGGCGGCGTCTGTGCTGCGCGTGCTCGGCGGCTAGCCAGTGCAGGAAACACGGCGCCCTGAGCTCGGCGCCTGTCAGAGCCTGACGAGCCCCTGTTTGATGGCGATCGCGATGGCGCTCTGGCGGTTCTCCGCACCCAGCTTCGTGAATGCGTGGTGAAGATGGGTCTTCACGGTCGCCTCGCTAATGTGGAGCTTCCGCGCCAGATCCCTGTTCGACAGCCCTGACGCAGCCAGCTCGAGGACGGTGAGCTCGCGTGCAGTGAGTGTTTCGTTGGGGTGCTGCTGGCGACCGTGGAGTCGCGCCGCGATCGGGTCGGAGATCGCGGGTGCGCCAGCGGCGGCCGCCCGGATGGCCCGATAGAGCGCCTGCGGTCGGCTGTCCTTGAGGAGATAGCCGATCGCACCCGCCTCGGTCATGCGAACAATGTCGGAGTCTGAATCGAACGCGGTGAACGCGATCACTCGTGCCGCCGGGTGCGCCGAGAGGATTGCTCTCGTCGCAGCCACCCCGTCAGCTCGATCCTGCCCGAGGTCGAGGTCGACGAGCGCCACCTCAACGCGTTCTGCGAGCGCGAGCGCAGCGGCCTCGTCGGCTTCGCCGGTCTCGGCGACCACCGCCAAATCGGGCTGGGTGTCGAGCAGCGCCCGGATCCCGTGCCTGAGCACGGGGTGGTCATCAACCAGCAGGATGCGGATCATGCTCGGGTGTCTTCCAGCGTTGCGGACGGCACGACGCACGCGATGACCGTGCCCTGGCCGACTGCTGATTCCAGGGTGAAGCGGCCACCCAGGTTTTCGATCCGCCAGGCCATCGCTCGCAGGCCGTAGCCGGCGTCGACCGGCTGCTCCTGCTCGGTGTCGAAACCGCGGCCATCATCTGCGATGTCCACCCCGACCGCATCGTCGAAGAACGTCAGTGTGACGCGCACCGCGCGGGCCGCTGCGTGCTTCCCCGCGTTGACGAGCGCCTCCTGGGTGACGCGAAGCAGGGCGTGCGTGACGTCGGCGTCGACCGCATGGTCCTCCCCAACGGCCGTGAACTCTGCTCCGTGCGAGTGCGCGAGATCGCGCAGGGCAGCGCTGAGCGACTCCTGTTCGGCTGGGGCCTGGAGACCGTGCAGCAGTTGCCGAGTTTCCACGAGCGCTTCGCGGAGCACCTCCCGGGCTTCGGCGATAGCCGCGTCGCCGCGGTCTCGTGACTCATCCTTGGACTCGAGCAGCAAGAGGGCGCTTGCGGTGCGCTGCACCACAGTGTCGTGGAGCTCGCTCGCGAAGCGGCCGCGCTCGGCGAGCGCTCCGGCGTCTCGCTCCGTGCGGGCGAGCTGTTCCCGGGTAGCTAAGAGCTCGTCGGTGAGCTGCCGCCGGTTCTCGAGCGTGCGGTCAAGCGCGACGTATGCCGTGGACACCACGATCCCGCCGAAGAAGGGGCCGAGCACCAGCCCGAGATCCTGCCCGTCCGACATGATGAATAGTCCCGCACTGACCGCAACGACGATGCCCGCGCTCGTGATTGTCGCCTGCCGCCTCGGCAGCACGCGATAGACGGCGAAGATGAGGGCGAAGGCGCACCAGCTGAAGGAGGGCGCGATGACCGCGAGCGGCAGCCAGAACGCTGTTGCTGTCAGGATCCCGATCGTCTGCCGTCTCCCCCGGTCGGTGCCGAGCACCGCGGCCGCGTAGGCAAGCGTCGCCCCCACCGCAAGCGCGAGCGCCCACACCCCGACTCCGCCGAATGGGTGGTTACTGAAATACCTGAAGACACTCACGGCCATCAAGATGCCAAACCCCAGATCCACGGCGATGTGCATCGCTGTGAGCGGCCTGTCGGGGCCGGCAGTCAGCGGGGAGGGGCGAGGATCCATCGCATTCAGTATCCAGCATCGAGCCGTGTCGGGCCTCAACCGATCGGTTGATGTGGATTCTGCGCCGAGACGGGACCCTGAGATAGCGTTCGTTGGATAGAACGAGGTGTCGGTGATCCACGCCACACCGGTCTGACGCGCGGGAGGAGTACCCATGACGAAGCGCCAGCTGCGGCCAATCATCCGGACCTGTGCCTTCGTGCTGGCGCTAGGCGTGTTGGCTGGCTGTGCGCCTGCTTCTGGCGACGACAGGCCCGCCCCGCCGAGAGAAACGCGGGAGCCGGCGGCGCCCGTCCCCGCAGATCCCCCCAAGCCTCCGAGTGAGGCCGAACAGGCCGCGGCGACTGTCGCGCTGCGGGACGCGACGGCGGCAGCGGATCTTGCCGGCGTGCGCTCGGCGATCCTCCTGGGGGCGGATCTTGAGGCCACAGGAGAAGCGGGGCGCACCCCTCTGGTGGTGGCGACGAAAGCGAACCAGGTTGAGATCGCGCGGGCCCTCCTCGAGGCCGGTGCCGACCCGAACGCGCAAGACGATATGCAAGACTCGGCGTTCCTGTACGCGGGGGCCGAGGGCTTAGACGAGATTTTGCGGCTCACGCTCGAACACGGTGCCGACGTCACCGCCGTTAACCGCTTTGGCGGAACAGCCCTCATACCGGCCGCTGAGCACGCGCACCTCAGCACGATGGAAATACTGATCGATGCCGGAGTGCCGATCGATCACATCAACAACCTTGGGTGGACGGCGTTGCACGAGGCAATCGTGCTCGGAACTGGTGGTGATGCCCACCTCGCTGCGGTGCGCATGCTCCTTGAAGCGGGTGCGAACCCCTCGCTTGCGGATGGCGGCGGCACCTCGCCGCGCGACCTTGCCGCGGCAAATGGCTACTGGGCTATCGCAGCTGAACTGGATGTACATCTCGCACGTCGCTGAGCGGTGTCTCTCGGCGCAACCGATCGATTGATGCCTGGGCGCCGTCCGGATTTTAGCGTGGTTCTCGGGCCCGAAGCTGGGTGAGCGAGGCCGCTCAGCGCCGGGAAACTCCGTCACCTGTATATAGGTAGTAGGAATTGCTCGTGAAGAACGCTTCTCACCGCAACACACGCACCATCGTGATCGCTTCGGCCCGTGTCGCCTTCGCGATCGGCGCTCTGCCTGCTGGGCCGGCTATGGCAACTGGGGTCTCCGTTCAGAGCGCCGCAGTTGTCACGAGGTCGAAGACCCCGGCCGCTGTGGCGCTTGCTGCGACCCCGTGGCAGACCCCGGGGCGGTGGACCAGGTTGGTGCGCTGGATCGTTGCGGCCGATGGTGCCCCCCGAGCAGCAGCTCGCCGCCTCGGGGAGCACTCGGGGTGATTACCTGGGGAGGAATGAGTGTGCGAGTTCGATGTCCTTGTCTGGAGAAGTGCGGACGCTCGGCGTAGCTCGAGCTCCGACACACCCGGAGGGTGTCCTCTCAGCACGGTTCGGCAACAAATCTGCGCGTTCCAGGCCGTGTATGGAGCGGGATAGATACTCTGACTACACCCGAAGCTGTGTAGGTCGCTACACTCGGCTTCGAGGTTTCAAGATTAGTAACCCCGCCCTCAACAAGGAGGAATCGATGAAGATTCGCTACGCTCTCCCCGCTCTCGCTGCTGCCGCGGCGCTCGTGCTCACCGGCTGCACTAATAACGCAGCAGAAGAGGGCACCGGAGGAGACAACACTGACACCTCGGCATCGATCAAGCCGGACGAGGCTGCGGTCGCGCTGCTCCCCGAAGATGTCAAGAAGGCGGGCACCATTCTCATTGGCACCGACGCCGAATACCCGCCCAACGAGTACAAGAACGACAAGGGCGAGCCGGTGGGCTGGGGCGTAGACCTCGCGGAGGCCGTCTCGGCGAAGCTCGGGCTCACCCCCGAATGGGAGATCCTCGGCTTTGACAGCATCATCCCCCGCATTCAGGAGGGTGTGGTCAACCTCGGCTCCTCGTCGTTCACCGACACGGTTGAGCGCCAGAAGTCCGTGGATTTCGTGAACTTTCTGAACGCCGGAAGCCTGTGGGTGGCCCCTGCAGACTCCGACATTAACCCCGACGATGCCTGTGGCCTGACGATCGCCGTCCAGGCAACCACCGTGCAGCACACTGAAGAGATGCCGCGCCGTGACCAGGAGTGCAAGGACGCAGGAAAGCCCGGCATCGAGGTGCTGCCGTTTGACGGCCAGCCCGAGGTGACGAACGCGGTCGTCAACGGCATGGCAGACGCGTTCTCGGCAGACCTTCCGGTTTCGGGCGACGCGGTCGCGAAGCTCGGCGATCAGCTGAAGTCGGTCGGCGAGGTCTTCGACGCAGCCCCCTACGGCTTCGCAACGGAGAAGGACAGCGACATGACGAAGGCCGTGCAGGCAGCGCTGCAGTCACTCATGGATGACGGCACCTACCTCGAGATCCTCAAGGCAGCGGGCATCGAGTCGGGTGCACTCGACAAGGCGACCGTAAACGCTGGCGAGAACTAAGAGAACTACACAGTTCGATCTGGTCGGGGCGGCCGCCACGCGGCGACCGCCCCGACCCCCAGTACGAGGAAGTACACACATGTCCCACCCGACCAGTGAAGCTGTCGAACGACACGCTGAACCCGAAGCGCTCCGGGCTATCAAGCGCAGGCACCCGTGGCGGGTTATCTTCGCCGTAGTGCTCGTGGTGATCGCCGGAATTTTCATTTACGACGCGGCATTCAACCGGCCCGTTTTCGCGTGGCCCGAGGTCGGCAAGTACCTCTTCGATACCCGCATCATTTCAGCGATCGGGTACACGCTGCAGCTGACGGTCTACTCGATGATCATCGCGATCTTGCTCGGCGTGCTGCTCGCGGTCATGCGGCAGTCACCCAACCCCGTGGTGAAGGCGGTCTCATGGGTGTACCTGTGGGTGTTCCGCGGCACCCCGGTTTACGTGCAGCTCACCTTCTGGGGGCTCGTGCCGGTCATCTATAAGACCTTCTCGCTCGGGATCCCATTCACCGAGGCGGTCGTGACCTTCACCACCAAGGACCTGCTCTCCTACTACACGCTCGCGATCATCGGTCTCGCGCTCAACGAGGCCGCTTACATGGCGGAGATCGTGCGCGCCGGATTGCTTGCCGTCGACAAGGGCCAGGATGAGGCAGCTACGGCACTCGGCCTGGGCTGGTGGCACACGATGACTCGGGTCGTGCTGCCCCAGGCGATGCGCGTGATTATTCCGCCAACCGGCAACGAGGTGATCTCGATGCTGAAGACCACCTCGCTCGTGGCGGCAGTGCCGTTTATCGGTGAACTCTTTACCCGCCAGCGCGACATCGCCGCGGTGACGTACCAGCCGGTGCCGATGCTCATTGTTGCCTCGGTCTGGTACCTCGTCATCACGTCAATTCTCATGGTTGGCCAGTACTACCTTGAGCGGCACTTCGCCAAGGGCGTGGAGGCACGCGTTGACGTGCAGAAGCCCACAGTGGAAACACAATCGATTTCTGTCATCGGCGAAATGCCGGAGACAGGTGGGCCGCTCGGCCCCGGCGCGGGAGGCGGACGATGACCGAGATGAACACCAACACCACCCTTGAGACCCCGATGGTGAGGGCCGAAGCGATCTCGAAGTCGTTTGGGTCGAACGAAGTCTTGAAGTCGATCTCGCTCGAGGTGAAGCGTGGCGAGGTGCTTTGCCTTGTCGGCCCCTCGGGCTCTGGGAAGTCGACCTTCCTGCGCTGCATCAACCACCTCGAGACGATCAACGCCGGGAGGCTCTCGGTCGACGGCAAGCTCGTCGGTTACCGGCAGCACGGCGACAAGCTCTACGAGATGCATCCGAAGGAGGCGGCGGTGCAGCGGCGCGACATCGGGATGGTGTTTCAGCGCTTCAACCTGTTCCCGCACATGACGGCGCTGCAGAACGTGGCGATGGCACCCACGCTGCTGAAGAAGGGGTCGAAGGCCGCGTTGCAGACGCGCGCGATGGAGCTACTCGCTCGCGTTGGGCTCGCGGATCGCCACGACTATTACCCCGCACACCTCTCTGGCGGCCAGCAGCAGCGCGTGGCGATCGCGCGTGCGCTCGCGATGGATCCGAAGCTCATGCTGTTTGACGAGCCAACGAGCGCGCTTGATCCAGAGCTCGTCGGAGAGGTGCTCGATGTCATGCAGGGCCTCGCAGAGAGCGGCATGACGATGATTGTCGTGACGCACGAGATGGGCTTCGCGAAGCAGGTCGCCGACAAGCTCGTGTTCATGGACGGCGGCGTCGTCGTCGAATCAGGAGACCCGGTCGAGGTGCTCACTAACCCGCAGCGCGAGCGCACGAAGGCGTTTCTCTCGAAGGTGCTGTAGCCCGCGCTTCAGGCGCTGCGACGCGAACGGCCCCGGATCCTCTCCCTTATATAAGGGGAGGATCCGGGGCCGTTCGCTACGGGAGGGGCCTGAACGCCGAGCTAGCCGTTGACGCCGAGGTCGCGCTTGATCTTCGTCGTGGACACGCCCTCGGTGCGGTCGAGGTACACGACGTCGCAGTACGGCGTAAGGAGTTCGAAGCGCGGGTCGCCTTCCCAGTCGCCGCCCATCACGACGGTGTCGATCTGGTACTTCTGCACGTCGTCGATCTTCTGGTCCCAGGAATCCTCCGGGATTACGAGATCGACGTAGCGTACGGCCTCGAGCATGTTCTTGCGCGTGCCGAAGTCATGGTACGTCTTCTTGCCCTTGCCCTCGTTGAACTCCTCGGTTGAGGCCGCGACGACGAGGTAGTCCCCGAGGCTCTTGGCGCGCTTCAGGAGCCGGATGTGCCCCCAATGGAGGAGGTCAAAGGTGCCGTAGGTCAGAATCCGCTTCATAGCGGCCATCCTACTTGTCGGGCGCTGAAACCTGCCGGTGTTGCGAGTGCGCTCTGGTTGTCGACGCTAAAGGTGCGTAGACTCTTGGGCACATGTTTCACTGGCGAAAGGGGAGCGGAAATGGCTGAGAACACGAAGAAGGCACTGCCGGATCACGAGTCGGATCCGGCCCGCACGCCCGGTGACGGCTGGGTCGGCGAGGGTGGGGCTTCGCACCTCGGGCCTGCCACGCACACCGCCTCAGGCCGCGAAGAGCCCGGAACAGTCACTGAGTCGGCAGCCGATGACGCTGACGCTGACGAGGAAACCGACAGCGCAGAGTAACAGCAGTACCGCGTAACAGCAGCGCGGCGCGGCTGCACGAAAGAGCGGCCCGCAGCCGCGCTGTTTAGCTCGCGAGCAGGACGATGCCCGCAATCGCGGAGACGACCGCGATAAGCAGGGCGATCCCGATGAGGATCGCGTGTACCGTGAGGAACTTGGTGGCGCGGCCGTGCTCGTCGCGAGCGCGCGGATCCTTCGCGACGCGAGCCCAGAACCGGGGCCACACGATCACGTTATAGGCGGCGTTGACGAGCAGCAGGATTCCAGCGAAGACAACCATGCGTCCAGTCTATGGCTGAGCGGGAATCAGTCACTGTTCTAGGCTTGGTCTATGAGTGAGTACCGGCACCTCGTGCGCAAATGGATTAAACCCGAAGACCTGAACCAGCACGACGCACTCTTTGGCGGCAGGCTACTGCAGTGGGTAGACGAGGAAGCCGCGATCGTTGCCGTCACGCAGCTCGGCACTACCGACCTCGTGACTCGGCACATGTCTGCGATTGACTTCGTGTCGCGTGCAGAGCGAGGGGACCTGCTCGAGCTCGAGTACCGGGTGGTTGCTTTCGGGCGGACGTCGATCACGCTGAGCTGCCGGGTGGAGAACGCCGCGACCGGTCAAGACGTACTGCGGCTCGACAGCCTCGTGTTTGTTGCCGTTGACGGCGACGGCCACCCGACCGCGCACGGGGAGTCGGTGGCGACCCCGGGCACGGAGCGGCTGCGGGAGAACGCTGCCGCTCGCGCGCGTTAGTCGGGCAGAACCTGCCGACTGCTCCGCACTACGCCGACTCTTGACGATTGAGTGTGCGCGCGGGGAACCTCAGTGCGCGCGCCGGAAGCCTCGCGGGGTGCCACCCCTACCATCCTCTCCGCCCCGATTAATTCGGTCCGACTCTTGCACAGGCCGTAAACGGGGCGGAAAGGATTAAACGGGGAAGTTGCGATTTGGGGGCGTTGCGGTTTAGGGGCCCCGCGATTCGCGCGCTACGCCTCCGGGGCGCGGTCGTAGGTGACCCAAGCAGTTTGTGTCGCCACGCGATCATAGATGCTCCGAGCAGGGGCGTTTGACTCGGCCGTGATCCAACGCACCACTGATGCGCCCTCAGCCTTCGCGATTGCGCCGAGTCGCTCGATGAGCGCGGTGGCGACGCCCTTGCCGCGCGCGGCTGGGGTGGTGAAGAGGTCGTCGAGGTAGAGGCCGGTCGAGGCCGCGAGCGGGCGCGCGAAGGTACGGAAATGTGCGATGCCGATGACGAGGCCACCCTCGACCGCGGCGATGCCGCGAGTCTCGTGGTCGGGATCGTTCAGCCAGCCCCACACCGTATCGATCGCCTCTGGGTCGTGCGGCACTTCGTAGAAGTCGCGGTATCCACGGTAGGCCTCCTCCCACGATGCGCGGTCTCCCGGGTTAATAGCTCGCAGAATGAGTGCGCCCACAGTGCCGCTCCTGTTTCTCTTGGCAGCCGCTCACGGTTCGCACAGTGAACACGATGGCTGATCGAATACTGGAAACCACACTAGCGGTGCGAGAGGGGTGCTCGACGCCAGAACAGCGCTTCTGGGCACCAGCGTTGCCTCACCCGAGCTGCGGAAGGGCGACGGAGCAGGCAAACGCGCACTTTCTGTGCGGCAGCAAGAGATTTCCCATGGCTTGGCCGAGGAAATGCTGCACATTTGGCCCGAAAAGTGGGATGCTGAGAGAAACGCTCAGACTCCCGGGGCGCACGTAATCCTGATAGGAGCATCGAATCATGTCTGTAACTGATACCACCGAGCCCACGCTTGAGGCCCGCGCAACTGATGGTGCCCGCGTACTCTTCGGAGTCGGCGGCCTCATCGCCATCGTGCTCGGCCTCTTCGTCATCTTCGCGCCGAAGACCACGGCAGGCGTCACCCTCACCTTCCTCGCAGCCCTCATCGGCGCGTACGCGATCGTCACGGGAATCGTCTACTTCGGCACCGCGATCTTCTCACGCGGCGTCGGCGGCTGGTCACGAGTCGGACACATCCTCCTCGGCATCCTCTACATCGTTGGTGGCGTTATCATCATGTCGAACCTCATGTTCGCGGGAGTCGTTACCGCGCTGATGTTCTCGATCATGGTCGGTATGCTCTGGATCTTCGAGGGCATCCTCGCCTTCGCGACCGCATCGAAGTCGCAGAGCAAGGTGTGGAGCATCATCTACGGCATCATTTCGCTGATCGCCGGTGTCGTGCTGCTGCTCTCGCCGATGATGGGGGCAGTGACCCTGTGGTGGCTGCTCGGCATCTCGATGGTCGTGCTCGGCGTCGTCCAGGTCGTGCGCGCGTTCCGCGTCGGCAAGTAGCCGATTCGGCGTCTCGGCGCCGGAAATGACTGTGCCCCCTCAGCGATGAGGGGGCACAGTCATGTCCGGCTGCAGGGAGGCTCACCAGGCTAGGTTCAGCGGGCCACGCCAGCCCGCTGGCGCGACGCAGGCTACGCCTGGAGGGACTCTGCCGTGACCTCGTCGTATTCGAGGGCGAGCAAGATGAACTTTCGCAGGCACACGAGTGAGGCGGATGCCTTGTCGAACTCAGCGGCGACGAAGCGGTCGGCCTTGATGAGCGACAGCGCTGCGCGTGCCGGCATGATCGCCCCCTTCACCTCCTCGCCACGAGCCTGCGGTGCCAGTGCACGCAGCTCGGCCATCGAGGTGAAGATCGGGAGTACGAGCTGCCCCTTGGTCGAGCGAATCGTGCGAACCCGCGGCCCCTTCTTCTTCGACGAGGTGCCTGTCACGTCGACCACGAGGAAGCCCTCGCGCAGCGCGTTGAGGAACGCTGCGAGGTGCTCGTAGTCAGGGGCCGCCTGGAAGGCGAGCAGAGCGGCACGCGCCTCGGTGTTTTCGTAGTTCTCGTCAACGCCCTCGGGCAGCTCGTGAGTTTCGACCATGCGTCTAGCCTACGGGGCTTCAGCGTCTCCAATGCCGCGAGCGGCGAGGGCCTCCCCGGTGAGCTGCGCCTGTGAGACTGTGCGTAGCACTAGCGGAACTGTGCGGGCGCGCAGGCTGCGCTCGAGGCCTCGGGCGCGAGCCGCGAGCTGCGCCTCCCGCGATAAATCCTGCACCGCGGGGATCATGCGGATAGCGAGAGAAAACGTCAGCGCGATCCGCTCGGTGTCGACGCCGAAGCGTTGGAGCGGGGTGAGCGCCCACGAGATCGTCTCAAGCATGTCGCTCGCCCGGGTGCTTGCGGTAACTGCGCTCGCCGCAAAGATAAGGGCGAGCAGGTCGGCGATGACCTCGGTGCCGCGCTCCCACCCGGCATTCCAGGTCTGAAAGATAAAGAGCGGAACGCCGATGAGAGCGAACGCGCGCGCAACCCGCCAGAAATCGCGCCCCCGCAGGCCCGCGAGGAGTGCGAGGGTGACGCCGATCGCGAGGGCGACGAGGGCGGCGATCCAGCCGCGCATTGCGAGTGTGGCGATCGCGAACGCGAACAGCCCGAGCAGCTTGGCCCCCGGGCGAAGTGCGTGGAGCGGGCCGCCGCGGGTGATGTAGGCGCCGAGCGCAGCCGGGGCGCTCACGCTGACGCCACGCTCTGGCGATAGTGCGCGACGGCGGCGCTCGGCTCACCGTCGAACACGACGCGGCCGCCTTCGACCACCAGCGTTCTATCGGCGCGCTCGGCGAGCTCAAGGTTGTGGGTGACGATCACCACCTGCTGCGGTAGGGAAAGCAGCAGGTCGCCGATGAGGCGGGTGTTGCGAAGGTCGAGCAGCGTGGTGGGCTCGTCGGTGACAAGGATCTGCGGATCCGTCGCAAGCACCGTCGCGATGGCGAGCAGCTGCTGCTGGCCGCCCGAGAGCGCGTGCACGCTGCGTTCTGCGAAGCCGTCGAGACCGAAGCGGGCGAGGGCGCTGAGTGCTGCGGCACGGCGCTCGCCCACATCGCGGTGCGCTCGCCGCAGCGATAGCTCGACGTCTTCAACGACGGTCGGCATGATGATCTGCGCCGCGGGGTCGGTGAACACGAACCCAACCGAACGCCGCACGGCTGTCCCGTCGGCCACAGTGTCGAGTTCGGTAGCTCCGTCCCGCCCCGTAGCCCCGCCGTGCTCGGTCGCGGCCCTCGCGCGGCCGGGCCGAATCGTCACGCTGCCGGAGCTGGGCGCAACGAGTCCGTTGATGAGCCTCGCAAGCGTTGACTTCCCCGAACCATTCGCGCCGATAATCGACACCCGCGGCTCGCTGAGGCTGAGGGTGATCGGGTGCAGGATCGTTGCGCCGTCATGCGCGACGACGGCTGCCTGGTTGAACGAGATCACCCCGTGATCCTACGCGCTCACCGCGGGAGTGTGCGCCGCTACCGCCGCCCTGCCGCGAGGTGGCAGCAACGCGGGGAAGGCACGATGTACCGAGGTTGCGACGATTGCCATGAGCACATTCTTGAGGATGTCGCCCGGCAGGAAGGTGAGTCCGAAGGTGAATGCCTGGGCGAGCGACATGTCTGCGCGCCAGGCCATGCCGAGTGAGCCGAGCGGGTAGATCACGAGGACGGAGGCGGCGACGCCCGCGAGGAGGATCAGCGGAATGCTCGTCGCGATGCGTTTCCGGGGGAGACGCTCCACGATGAAGCCGGTGAGGAACGCGGCGAACGGGAATGACGCGAGGTAGCCCACCGAGGGGCCCGCGAACGGGGCGAGGCCTGCGCCGCCGGCGGTGAAGACGGGGAGGCCGATCGCGCCGACGGCGAGCCAGAGCAGCACGGCGAGCGCGCCGCGCGATGCGCCGAGCACCGCCCCGGCGAGGATCACCGCGAAGGTCTGCAGGGTGATCGGGACGACGCCGACCGGGATCGCGGGGAGCAGGGAGCACGCGCCGATGAGCGCGGCAAAGCTCGCGATGAGGGCAAGGTCAGTGGCGGTGCTGCGGCGCTGTGTCGCCGGAGCGGGGGCTGGTGAGGCGGTCATTCGTACTCCCAAGATCGAACCTGAACGGTGTTCTGGTGAACAGTGTTCAGGTTAGCGATACACTGGTGCAATGCGCAACACCAGAGCCGACGTCGTCGCCGCGGCGCTGCGCGTGCTCGCGGGCCAGGGCCTCGAATCATGCTCGATGCGCAGGGTCGCCGCGGAGCTCGACGTGCAGCCCAGCGCGCTCTACCACCATGTGCCGAACAAGCAGAGCCTGCTTGCGCTCATGGCCGATGAGATTGTGCGGCGGGTGCGGCTCGCGAGCACCGATCCGCGCGCCCTCTGCACGGAACTTCGCGCCGCAATGCTCGCGGTGCGCGACGGGGCCGACGTTGTCGCGACCGTCGAAGCATTTAGATTGGGATCTTCTGCCGTTGAACACCGGCTTGCCGAGCTCGTCGGCGCGGACGGCGGCCGCACCCTGCTGCTCTACACCTTTGGGCACACGCAGTCGACGCAGACGCATCGCCAGGCCGCGGAGTTCGGCGCGCTGCTCGACTCGGAACCGGGTGAGGGGAGCGAACCCGGTACCGCGAACGCTGGCATGGGTGAACAGCCCGACGATCTCGACGCATCCTTTGCCCGCGGCCTCGACATTATTCTCGCCGGGCTTGCCGCCGCGCCCCCGCGCGAGCGAATACTCCCGCGGGTCTGAAAACAGCCTGAGACTTCCGCAGAATTATCGGTGATTCTTTCAGAAACCTACGAAAAGCTAGAGGCCTACCGCTGGAAACGAAGGGGGAACATCATGGGCTTTCTTGATGACGCAAAGCACAACGCAGCCGAGGCCGCGAAGAAGGTGAGCGACGCAGTCGAGGACGGCGTCGATAAGGCCAAGGACAAGATCGACGAGTTCAAGGCCGAGGCAGATGTCAAGCGTGCCGAGGCAGAACGCGACGCAGTGAAGGCGCGCAACGATGTCAAGGATGAGCTCCGAGACAACGAGTAGCCGCCGCTACAGCACAGACGCCCCGCGTCCCTGCCCCTGTTGGGGCGGGCGCGGGGCGTTCGTGTGTGCGGGGCGGGCTGGCGTTTTCGGCCTAGCCAATGGCGATCAGCCAGGCCCAGAAGAGCGTCGAGCCCACGATGATCGCGATCGTCAGGTACCCAAACACGAGCCCCGTGAGTGCGACACCGCGCCCCACCCCGGTGCGGTTGGAGGTGCGCAGGCCCATGTGGCCGAAGACGATCGCGAGCAGCGCTGGCAAGAACGCGACCGCGCCGGCGATGATGCCAAAGATCGGGAACGGCGACCAGATGCCGATGAGGCCCCCAACGATGCCGAGGATCAGCGACGTCACTGCCATCGCGTTGTTTGGGGGCGGCACCGGCTGCTGGTAGACGATCCGCTGAGGAGGCTGGTAGCTCATGCCCTGATAGTACCGACCGGCGGTGAGGTGGAGCCGGGAAGACCGGGCTGGGCGGCGGGCATGCCCTTACTCCGTTGACGTAGAGGTGCCCGCGTGCTCGAGCCGCAGCGCCTTCTTGTCGATCTTGCCAACGCCCGTGCGCGGCAGAGTGTCGACGTGAACAATGTGCTCTGGCAGCTGCCACGCCGCAAACCTCTCGGCGAGACCCGCGTGGAGCTCCTCGAGCGTGAGCGGTGTGCCATCGGTCGTCACCACGAGGGCGAGGGGGCGCTCCTCCCACCTCGGGTGCGGGATGCTGATGACGGCCGCGTCAGCGACCCGCGGAATGCCGACGATCGCGTTCTCCATGTCGATCGACGAGATCCACTCGCCGCCGCTCTTGATTACGTCCTTGAGCCGGTCGGTGAGCTTCAGGTAGCCATCTGCGTCGACGCTGCCGACATCGCCACTGCGCCAGTGGCCGTCAAGGAAGTGATCGCCGTCATCGTCGAGGTCGAAGTAGCGCTCGGCGATCCACGGGCCGCGCAGCAGGATCTCGCCGACGCTCTCGCCATCGTGCGGAAGCGTGTTGCCCTCGGCATCGATGACCCGCACGTCGATCCCGTTCACGATGAGTCCCTGGCTTCGCTTGCGGTCCCACATTTCTTCGTCGGTCATGGTGCCGCGGAGCGACGGCTTGAGCCCGAGGTTGACTGCCACGAACGGCGTGGTTTCGGTGGCCCCGTAGGCGTGAATCACATTCGCGCCCGTGAGCTCATAGAACTCGCGCATGAGCGAGAGCGACGGCTCTGTCGAACCCGAGACGAGTCGCGCGCGGCTGAGGTCGGGCTTCGGGTCGAGCGTCTTGACGTAGTCGAGCATCGGCTGGAAGATCGCCGGCGCTCCGTTGGCGACCGTTACCTCCTCCTCAATGAGCTTGTCGACGAGGGCGGGGAGATCCTCCGCCTGGTAGCGGCCCGGCAGCACAATCTTGGCCGCGCTATAGACCGCGGCCTGTGGGAAGCCCCAGCTCTGGCAGTGGAACATCGGGGTCACCGGCATGACCGTGTCGTCGGCACCGATGTCGAGGCTCGCTGCCGCGGTGAGCGTGTGCAGGTAGATGCTGCGGTGCGAGTAGAAGATGCCCTTCGGGCGGCCGGTCGTGCCCGTTGTGTAGCAGGCGCTGTACGCCGACATCTCGTCAACGACGGGCCAGTCGTAATCGGGGTTCGCCGCCGCGACCAGGTCTTCAAAGTGCCGCGCATTGGGGAGCGTGGTCTCGATCTCCGACATCGGTCGGTCCGACATGATGACCCAATCAGTCACGCCGGGCGAGTGCGCCGCAAGCCCCTCCGCGACCGGCAATAGTGTCTCGTCCACCAGGATCACTGACGCGCCACTGTGCGCTGTCACGTAGCCGAGATCCCCTGGCGGGAGCCGAAGGTTCATCTGGAGCATGACGGCACCCGTGCCCGGGATCGCCCAGTACAGCTCGAAGTGGCGCTTGCTGTTCCAGTCGAGGATGCCCACGACATCGCCCGGCGAGACGCCGAGTGACTCGAGCGCGTTGGCAATGCGCTGGGTGCGAGCGTATGAGTCGGCGTAGGTGTAGCGGTCCCAGCCGCCGGTGGCGGTTCTGAAGATGATCTCTTGCTCGGGAAAGGTGCGTGCCGAGTGCCGAATGATCGTGGTCGTATTCAGCTGGTAACTATCGCCCATCGTTGATGGTTTGCCGGTGACGAACTTGGTGGTCATGATTCCTCCTCGAATCAACGTGCACCCGGCGCGGCCCCAGGCAGCACGCGCTGGGGAGCGACCGTTGCGCTGTTAATCCACAACCGTACCTTGCATTGGTGTGTGTTGCCAGAAAAGGGGTCTTCTGTTGTGGATCAGCGCGCGAGCGAGGCACCGCTGCGCGTGGCTGCCCCAGCGCAGAGCCCGCGTCCCGAGAAGAGCCCCGCGTGGCATCCTCACTGCCCCGATTAATTCAGACCGACCCTTGCGGGGGCCAAATGAGGGTCGGGGTGGATGGCTCGGGGCCTTGTAGTTGAGGAGAGATCTTCCCCAACAGTGCAACTCTTCTTTCACTTGAAGAGAGGTGTTGTGGAACATCTCTCCTAAAAGGGCGTGTTCTTGTCTCCCATGCCGCTATCATCCGCGGTGCGCGGCTTGCCCATCACGGCGTGCTGTTCAATGGAGCGCACCTCGCCCGAGCGGTCGGCTCTAGCGGACTAATACGGCGAGCACGCTCGGGGAGAAGTAGCGCTTCTTGTATGCGTTCTCGTCCAGAACTTCAAGAATCTCGAGTTCTCTCAACTGCTGCACGAGTCTGTTCGCTCGCTGATAGGAGACGTTGAGGTCCGTCTCAACCTTCTTGACGGTGAAGCTGGGGTTCGCGACGGCCAAATCAACCAGAGCGTGTGCGGTGTCTGCCCGCAAGTGTGAGGCGCGTAGCCGATCTTTCAGTTCAGCTTGGACCGCGACGAGTTCGAACATTTGGTGCTGGGTGGCGTCAGCTGCAGCCTGCAGCCCCTGTGCGAAGAATCTCACATACGCGTCCCAGTCTCCGGCTGAGCTCACTCCGAATAGCCGATCGTAGTACGTGCTCCTTCTCGCCTCAAACCAGGGAGAGACCGTGAGTGTGGGCTCGCTGAGCACGTTGTTTGCGAGCAGGGTCAGAACAATGAGGTACCTGCCGACGCGCCCGTTTCCATCCATGAAGGGGTGTAGCGACTCAAACTGATAGTGAGACATCGCGGCAGCAACCACTGGATCGATTGATGCGCTGTGGTCAGCGCGCATCCAGTCAACGAGGTCTTGCATTCCCGTGTGTAATTGGAGCCCGGGCGGCGTCGGAACAAAGCGGGATCTGTGCACGGGTAGCGCCTCTGGAATGGCCTCTTCGCGGATCCCAATGACCACCTGTTGGTCGCGGATCTGGCCAGAAACGCGTTCCAGTTGAGTGCCGCGCATCAACTGTCCCTGCAGACCCGTGATGAAAGAAACAGTGATCGGGAAGCCCCTGGCGATACTGTCAAATCCTTGATTCGCCATGTTGACGTAGTTCATCACTTCGACAAGTTCTGGCGATGACGGTGCGTCTTCATCCGCAGTGAGGACATCCTCCAGCGGGGCATACGTGCCCTCGAGCGCGGAGGTGCTCTGAGCTTCGCGCCGGAGGGTGGGGAGCCTCAGCAGAGTTGGGTTTGGAAGCTGCTTGGACGTGGCATCCAGCGCCGCCAATGATGCGCGAGCAGCGCTCACTGCCAGATAGGTATCCGGTGAGAGCTGTGGCATCTTGTCCTCGAGCGGATTCGGAACAAAGGCCATGTGTGACCACGCGCCACGTCGAGGGTCCACCCCGCTAATGGGGACAAGCGCTCCGGAGGTGCTCTTTTCGAAGAGATCTAGATCCACAATGCAACTCTAACCCCATTTGAAGAGAGGTGTTGGGGAACATCTCTCTTAAAGGAAGGTTTTGCGATGCGTCATGGGGGCTGAGTTCGCGTCGCGCGCGGACAACGCGGATGTCGAGCTAGAAGAGCGTGTTCTTGTCTTCCATGCCGCGCATCGCGTCGTAGTCGAGTACGAGGCAGCGGATGCCGCGATCCTCCGCGAGGGTGCGTGCCTGCGGCTTGATCTCCTGCGCCGCGAAGACGCCAGAGACGGGGGCGAGCAGCGGGTCGCGGTTCATGAGTTCGAGGTAGCGGGTGAGCTGCTCGACGCCGTCGATCTCGCCGCGGCGCTTGATCTCGATCGCGATCGAGGTGCCGCTCGCGTCGCGGGCCAAGATGTCTACGGGGCCGATCGCGGTCATGTACTCGCGGCGCACGAGCGAGTGGCCCTCGCCGACGAGCTCGATCTGCTCGGCGAGGAGCTCCTGCAGGTGGGCCTCGACGCCGTCCTTGATGAGACCCGGGTCGACCCCGAGGTCGTAGGAGGAGTCGTGGATGATCTCGAAGAGCGACACGATGAGCTTGTCAGCGGTCTTCTTGTGAGTGACCTGCCACTGCTCAACGATGCCGGCCTCGCGCACCTCGTCGTCGAGTTCGAGTGTCTCGTGCGAGCACGGCGGGCTCATCCAGTTCAGCGGCTTGTAGGAGCCGCCGTCGGAGTGCACGAGAATGCTCCCGTCGCCCTTCAGCATGAGCACGCGCTTGGCGCGCGGCAGGTGCGCCGAGAGACGACCCGCATAGTCAACGGAACAGTCAGCAACCACGATACGCACCGTGACAGTTTAGCCGGTTGTGTTCTTGCCCGCCTGCAGCCCCGGCTCGCGCGCCGCACCCGCCGCGAACAACACGAACACGAGCAGCACCACGATCGGCAGGAACGCCCGCAGCAGGCCGAAATGCTCGCCGAGGAAGCCGATGGCCATGGGACCCAGCAGGAACGCCGCGTAGGCGATCGCCGAGACCGTCGCGACGCCGCGGACCGCCTTCTCGGGGTCGTCGGCCGCCGCCGAGACACCGATGGGGAACCCGAGCGCGCTGCCCACGCCCCAGAGCGCAGCGCAGACGTACGCTGCCCAGGTGAACGGGAGCACGTTCATGAGCACGATGCTCGCGCCGGCGGTGATGGCGCTCGCGCGGAGGATCCACACCCGCCCGAAGCGGCCGAGCAGCAGACTACCCGAGGCGCGCGTGGCGAGCATGGCGACGAAGAAGACCCCAAGGGCGAGCGCCGCGGCGGGATTCGTGAACCCGCGGTGGTCGGCGAGCGCGAGCGGCAGCCAGTCCGTCGCGGTGCCCTCGGTGAGGCTCAGGCTCATCGCGAGGAGCCCGATGACGATGATGCGGGGGTCGCGCCACGGGTTGTAGTTCGCGGGCTTTTGCGGGTTCGGGTCAGCCGCGGGATTGGCGAGCAGCTGTATCGGGCCCGTGTTCGTGTTCACCGGGAGCGGCGCATCGGGCGCGGTGCTCGGCTCAACGCGGGGGATGCGCTGGATCGCGAAGAGGATCCCCGCGACGATCACCGCGAACACCACCCCCAGGTGGATCGGTACTGGCACCCCAAACTTCTCGGCGAGCGCGCCCGCTCCCATCGCGCCGACGCCGCCGAGGCTGTAGCCGCCGTGCAGGATCGGCATCCGCGATTTCCCGAGGGCACGTTCGGCCGCGGCACCGCTGACGTTCATCGCGACGTCGCTCGTGCTGAAGAAGAACCCGAAGCAGGCGAGCGCGAGCATCCCCAGACCCTGCAGGCCGAACCACAGCAGAGTTGCGCCGAGCGGCATGAAGAGTGCCTGCCCGAGCGCGCCGTAGAGGATCGCCTGGCGCGGGCCGAGCCAGGTCACGGTGCGGCCCGCCAACACGAGCCCGAGCACCGACCCTGAGGCGAGCGTCAGCCCGATAATGCTCATCTCGAAGGTGCTCGCCCCGAGATGGTCGCGCACGGCGGGGATGCGCGCGAGCCAATTACCGAAGCCGAAGCCAAACATCGTGAAGACGATGAGCACGCCAAAGGTCCACCGCGAAGGTGTGAACGGGGTGTCTCTAGCAGCCACAGTGCTCCTGACAAGTGAACGAAACCGCGTGGCGGCTCAACTGCTCTATTCTACGGGCTGGTTAGGCGCCGAGGACGATCCACTTGCCGCTCTTCGCGCGGATCCCGAGTGTGGTCGCGCGGGCGAGCATAAACACGATCATGAAGCACACCACAATCGCGACGAGTGCCGCCGGGCCCGACGGGACGAGCCGGGAGGCGAGCCAGAGCACCGGCAGGTAAACGGCGAGGTTGACCATGCTCGTCCAAGCAAGGTAGCGTGCGTCGCCCGCGCCCATGAGCACGCCGTCGAGCACGAACACGAAGCCGCCGAGCGGCAGCGAGATTCCGAGCACGATAAGCGCTGGCGGCAGCAACTCGAGCACGCCCGCGTCGCTCGTGAAAGCCCGGCCGATGACCGTGCTGCCGAGCGCGAGCAGAGCACCGATCACCGCGCCGGAGACGAGGCCCCAGAAAATTGTGCGGGAGACGACCCTGCGCGCCTGCGCTGCATTGCGGGAGCCGAGTGCGTCGCCGATGAGGGCCTGGGCCGCGATCGCGAGCGCGTCGAGCGCGAAGGCCGCGGTCGAGAAAATCGTGAACACCACCTGATAGGCGGCGGTCGCCTCGGTGCCGTGACTCGTCGCCGCGAACACCGTCGCGAGGAACGCGGCCCGCAGCCCGAGCGTGCGGATGAACAGCCAGCCGCCCGAGCGGCCCGCCTGCGAGAGCCCGTCGCGCTGCGGCCGCCAGCTCGCACCGGCGCGGCGCGCGTGCCGGGCCACCACCACAACGTACACAATGACCATGCCCCACTGTGCGGCTACCGTGCCCCACGCACTGCCGGCGATGCCCCAGCCGAGCCCATAGATGAACCACCAGTTCAGCAGCGCGTTCGCCGAGAAGCCGATCGTTGCAACGTACAGCGGCGTGCGGGTGTCTTGGAGGCCGCGCAGCAGCCCGGTCGCAGCGAATACGAGGAGCATCGCGGGGATCCCGAGGCACGACACCGTGAGGTAGGCGAGCGCCTGTTCCGTTGTCTCCGCGTCAGCTCCAAACGCGCGCACGAGGGGTGCTGCCGCCAGCCAGAGTAGGGTGCCGACGACAACGCCGATGCCAAGCGCGAGCCACAGCCCATCGATCCCCGCCTGCACCGCGCCCCTGAGATTTCCCGCGCCGCGCCTGCGGGCCACCATCGGGGTCGTCGAATAGGCGAGGAAGATCATCAGGCCGACCGCGGTCTGCAGGATCGCACTCGCGATCGCAAGCCCCGCGAGCGGTGCGGCCCCCAGGTGGCCGATAAAGATCGCGTCGAGCGTGAGGAGCATCGGCTCGACAATGAGCGCGCCGAGCGCGGGGAACGCGAGGGCCGCGATCCGGCGATCGATGGTGCGGCGACTCTGCCCAGATTCCCCGGGCTCCCCAACAGCTGCAGACATGAGCAACAGGCTATCGGCAGCCACAGACATTGGCGGAGGCGGCCGGGTTGCCCCGATCCGCCTGAACCGCCCGATCGATCTGATCGGCCGGAACGCCCGGATCGCTGAGAGTGAACGCCCTGTGCGCCGCGAGGAGCCGCGGCTAGGCTGAGCACATGAGTAACTCCGGTATTGATATCACCGAACTCGACGCGTCGGTGCGCCCCCAGGACGATCTGTTCCGTCACATGAACGGAAAGTGGATCGACCGCACCGAGATCCCGGCCGACAAGGCCAGGTATGGATCCTTCGCCGTGCTCGCCGAGAACGCCGAAGAGGCCGTGCGCGACATCATCACCGGCACGGAAGCCCCAGCCCCCGGCCTCATTGAGGGCGGAGCAGCTGCCGAGGCAGACAAGGTCGCCGCCCTCTACACGAGCTTCATGGACACCGAGCGCATCGACGCGCTCGGCGCTGAGCCGATCCGCGCCGACCTCGAGCGAGCGCTCACGGTTCCCTCGATCCCCGAACTCGTGCGCGTCACCGCGGAGCTCGAGCGGCAGGGCCTCGGCGGCTTCTACGGCATGTTCATCGACAACGATCCGGGCGACCCTGCCCGCTACATCCTGTTCGTGATGCAGGGCGGCATCGGGCTACCCGACGAGTCTTACTACCGCGAGGAGCAGTTCGCCGAGGTTCGTGAGCAGTACGTCGCGCACATCGAGCGCATGCTCACTCTTGCAGGCGTCGGTGCCGCGACCGCTGGCGATCCCGCCCGCCTCGCGAAGCTCGCCTTCGACCTCGAGACGCGCATCGCCGCGACCCACTGGGACACTGTCGCGAGCCGCGACATTCAGAAGCTCTACAACCTGCGCGATTTCGCCGGCCTTCAGGAGATCACTCCCGAGCTCGACTGGACCGCGTACATCGCGGCGATGGGCGCCCCTGAGGCAGCCTTCGCCGAGGTCGTCGCAGCCCAGCCGGACGCACTCGCCGGGCTCTCGGCCCTGCTCGTCGAGGACGAGCTCGAGGCCTGGCAGGCGTGGCTCGCGTGGGCGATCGTGCGATCCTCTGCCGCGCTCCTCACCCAAGAAATGTCGCGCGCAAACTTTGACTTCTACGGCACCGCGCTCACCGGCGCGACCGAGCAGCGCGAGCGCTGGCGTCGCGGCGTCTCCTTCGTCGAGGGCGCGATGGGCGAGGCCGTCGGCCGCATCTACGTCGAGCGCCACTTCGACGAGAACTCGAAGGCCGCCATGGATGAGCTCGTCGGCCACCTCATCGGTGCATACAGCGACTCGATCAAGGAGCTCTCCTGGATGGGCGAGGGCACCCGCGAGCGCGCCCTCGAGAAGCTCGGCAAGTTCACGCCGAAGATCGGCTACCCCGTGAAGTGGCGCGACTACTCGGCGCTCGCCGCAGACGCGAGCGACCTCGTCGGCAACTCGCACCGCGTCGCCGAGTACGAGTTCCAGCGCGAGTTCGGCAAGATCGGCAAGCCGATCGACGACACCGAGTGGTTCATGACCCCGCAGACCGTCAACGCGTACTACAACCCGGGCATGAACGAAATTGTCTTCCCCGCGGCGATCTTGCAGCCGCCGTTCTTCGACGTCACGTGGGATGCTGCAACGAACTTTGGTGCGATCGGCGCGGTCATCGGCCACGAGATCGGGCACGGCTTCGACGACCAGGGCTCGCGCTACGACGGCGACGGCAAGCTCACCGACTGGTGGACCGAGCAGGACCGCGAGGCCTTCGAGAAGCTCACGGGCGCGCTCATTGGCCAGTACAACGAGCTCTCACCTGAGGGTGCCGACGGGCAGACCGTGAACGGCGAGCTGACGATCGGCGAGAACATCGGCGACCTGTCGGGTCTCGAGATCGCGTGGAAGGCGTACCTGCGCTCGCTCGCCGGTGCCGAGTCGCCCGTCATCGATGGCCTCACCGGTGCAGAGCGTTTCTTCCTCGCGTGGGCGCAGGCGTGGCAGCAGAAGTCGCGGCCCGCCGAGGTCGTGCGTCTCCTGACGATCGACCCGCACTCGCCGAACGAGTTCCGCTGCAACCAGATCCTCAAGAACCTCGACGCGTTCCACGAGGCGTACGCAACGAAGCCGGGCGACGCCCTCTACCTCGCTCCCGAGGAGCGCGTGAGCATCTGGTAGGTCAGGCTTTCCGGGCTCGGCTCGCACTGGCCAGGTCCGTAGATTTGCCCCGAATGAACTGCTCTGGCGCTGCCGGAGCGTACATTCGGGGCACACCGGCTACCGGGGCGCTGGGCGCTGGGGGCTGGGCGCTGGGCGAGCGCCCCGCCCCGCGCCATGTGGTCCTTCACCAGAGCAGGTGTGCAGTTCAGCGATCAGCAAGAACCCACGACGCATGCAGTCACCGTGAGCATTACCGAAACGCTCAACACGTGAAGACCGCCGAAAGCATATGGTCTCGGCGAGGTGAGGGTCTTTCAGCTGCTGGGCAACCCCGACCTCGCCGAGAACATATCGTGTGAGCGGCGATCGCGCGTGAGGGCACCTCCCAATAGGGCAGTGGTGCGCTCGTTACGACGTCACGCAGATGCGAGTTATTCGACCGAGTCGGTCGAATCCTCGTGTTTGCGCTGCTGCGTGAGCTGTTTGCGCTGCTGCGTGAGCTGCTTGCGCTCGGCGCTCAGCTGCTTCCGCTCCGCACGGCGCACCTGTCGGGGCACGCGGGGCGGGATCGCGGCGAGATTCTCCGGATAGACGAAGGGGACGGGGCCGAAGGCGACGCGCGCCGACCGAACGACGCGGCGGCCGAGCATGCGGTTTCCCGTGCCGCCGATGACCGCGCCGACACCGTAGGGAATCGCCTTCCCGATCACCGACGCGGTACCCGTCTTCGCGAGCTTCTTCAGGAACATCGACCGCAGCTGATCGAGGGCAGGGGTGACGAGGTTCTTCGGCATTGCCGTCGTGACGATCTCGCTCCAGAACGCCCCGCGCGCCATTCCCCCGGCGACCTGCCCGGTGACCTGGCGGAGCAGGGTTGCGCCCTCCTCACCAAGCATGAGCGCGAGGATGAGCGTGTGGGTGCGGTCGCGGTCGGTGAGCACGATGCCATGGACCTCCGCGACGGCGTGCGCGAACAGGGCGGTGGCCTCGATGAAGCCGAGGGTTTCGGCACTGGCGAGCGCGAGCGCGGCCGCTGTGCCCACGGCGGGGATCGCTGCCGCTGCACCGACTCCCGCGCCGCCAGCCATGACGGTGTTCACATAGTGGCGTTCGAGCATCTCGACGAGCTGCTGCGGGTTCGCGCCGGGGTGGCGCGACCGGATGCGCTTGAGGTGCGCGAGCACGATCGGGCGCTGCACGGTGAGCACGCCGTCGAGCGCCTTGGCCACCATTGGGTGGTGCTGCTGCGAGCCCGATGCCGAGGCGGCCTGCGGCGCAGCATCGATGACGATGATGGGCTCCTCAGGTCGGGGCGCGTAGCGGTACTCAGTCATAGCAACATGCTACGGAGCGACCCTGTGCGTAAAGTATCTGTTCGCTGTAGGGAGACGGCGCCCGGGCGGGGTCGACGCCGGGGCTGCCATCGGGCCGGGCTGCCCCGCTGCCGCCCCGGTTGTCCCGCTGAGCGGCCGGGTGGCCCCGCCTGCCGCCCCGCCCCACTGCCCCGTCTTTTCCATTCTGAGCCTTGTGCAGCCCGGAAACAGCTCACGGAGGAAAACTCGGGTCAGAACAGACGCGGTTTGACGGGGCGTGAGCGCCGTGGGCTAGGCTGGCCAGCAACGACACGGGGTGCCGCAACCAGCGGCTGAGATCAGACCCGTCGAACCTGCTCTCGGTAATACGAGCGAAGGGATGTCCCTATGCACGCACCATTTTCCATGCCCGCAGAAGCGCTGGGGGAGGTGACGGCAACACTGCTCGCCCGGCTCCGGCGGCGCGCGCCGCTCGTGCACAGCATCACCAACGGCGTGGTGCAGGGCTTCACTGCGAACACCCTACTTGCGCTCGGAGCGGCCCCCGCGATGGTCGACATCACGGGCGAGGCCGGGCTCTTCGCCCAGGCAGCCGACGGGCTGCTCATCAACCTCGGTACGCCGGCACCCGAGCAGCGCGACGCGATGCGCGAGGCCGTCGCGGGAGCGAACGCGGCCGGCACCCCGTGGGTGCTCGATCCCGTCGCGATCGGCTCGCTCCCGATCCGCACGGCGCTCGCTCACGAACTCGTCGCGCTGCGTCCGACCGCGTTGCGCGGTAACGCCTCCGAGATCCTCGCCCTCGCAGGGCTCGGCGCGGGCGGAAGGGGAACCGACGCGGCCGACGCGAACACCGCGGCGCTGCCGGCGGCGGCGCAACTCGCGAAGGATCACGGCTCGGTCATCGCCATCTCCGGCCCCGAAGACCTCATCCACACCGATGGCCGCACGGTCCGCGTGCTGGGTGGCGACTCGCTGCTCACCCGCGTCACGGGCGGCGGCTGCGCTCTCGGGGCGGTCGTCGCGGCGTTCCTTGCCGTCTGCGACGAGACCGGCGATGCCGATGCTGCTGCGGCGGTCGCTGCCGCCCACGCCGTGTATGGCCTCGCGGCCTCGGTCGCCGCGGCGGGTTCGGATGGCCCAGGGAGCTTCGCTGTGCGGCTGCTCGACGAGCTGTCGCTGCTCACTCCCGAGCGGGTGCGTGCGGAGGCGAGGTTCGCTGAGTTCGCGCCGGGGGATCTCACAGATCTCGCAGATCCCGCAGACACAGCGGATCCCGCGGGTCCCGCAGACACCGCCACCGCCACCACCGCCACCGCGGCCACCGCGGCCGCGGCCACCGCGGCCGACACAACGGAGGCCCGCGCATGAAGCTCGACCTGTACCTCGTCACCGACGCCGCCCTCTCGGGGGAGCGCGGCGTCGTGGAGACGGTGCGCCAGGCCGTGAACGGCGGCGTCACGATCGTGCAGCTGCGCGACAAACACGGCTCCGCCGCAGAGCAGCTCGGCGAGCTCGAACAGCTCGCCGTGGTGATCGACGGCCGCGCGGATCTCGTCATCAACGACCGCCTCGACGTCGCGGTCGCAGCACGCGCTCGCGGGCTGCGAGTCGGCGTGCACCTCGGGCAGGGCGACGACGCGGTGACCCGCGCCCGCGCCGAGCTCGGGCCAGACGCGTTGGTCGGTCTCAGCGCGAACACCCGCGAGCACTTCGATGCCGTCGCGCGGATGGATCCCGGCACCGTCGACTACCTCGGCGTTGGGGCGATCCGCCCCACCACGACGAAACCCGACCACCCACCGGTGCTCGGTATCGAGGGGTTCCGCGAGCTTGCGGCGCTCACCGAGCTGCCGTGTGTCGCGATCGGCGGCGTGCAGCTCGCCGACGTCGCCCCGCTTCGCGCAGCTGGCGCGGCCGGCATCGCGCTCGTCTCGGCGCTCTGCGCCGCACCCCACCCGGCGGAAGCCGC
This sequence comes from Leucobacter sp. BZR 635, assembly GCF_048061935.2. Taxonomy (NCBI): domain Bacteria; kingdom Bacillati; phylum Actinomycetota; class Actinomycetes; order Micrococcales; family Microbacteriaceae; genus Leucobacter; species Leucobacter sp. BZR 635. Next base: position 82,687 of record NZ_JBLUNZ020000051.1, read on the forward strand.
CCACATGTTTCTTTCTGAGTGGCAGGAGGCCGCCCGATGAACGCAGTTGCAGAACCCCAGACCCGCCAGATCCCGAACATCCTCTCGATCGCGGGAACAGACCCGACGGGCGGCGCGGGCATCCAGGCCGACCTGAAATCAATTGCTGCCGGCGGCGGCTACGGCATGGCTGTCGTCACCGCGCTCGTCGCGCAAAACACGCAGGGCGTGCGCGAGGTGCACGTGCCCGACACGGCGTTCCTGCGGGCGCAGCTCGACGCCGTCTCCGACGACGTGCGTATTGACGCGCTGAAGATTGGGATGCTCGCGAACGCCGACGTCATCACGACGGTGGCCGCCTGGCTGAGCGAGGTGCGTGATCGGGCGGCGACATCGGGAGCCGTAGCGCAGCCCGCGTTCCCCGTCGTGCTCGACCCGGTAATGATTGCTGCGAGTGGGGATCCACTGCTCGAACCCGACACCATCGAAGCGCTGCGGGCGCTCGTGCCGCTCGCCGACCTTGTCACGCCGAACCTGTTTGAGCTCGCTGAGCTGGCAGGGGAACCGCTCGCTGCCGACTGGGCCCAGGCGCTCGCCCAGGGCGCGCGGATTGCAGAAACCTACCGCGTCCGCGTGCTCGTGAAGGGCGGCCACCTGGCGGGCGACAGCGCCCCCGACGCGCTCGTCGCGCCGGGTGGTGAGGTGACGGAGTTTCCGGGGGCGAGGATCCACACCCCGCACACGCACGGCACCGGCTGCTCGCTCTCCGCAGGGTTAGCGGCGCGGATTGCGCGCGAACCCGGCGACTGGGCGACCGCGACCCGCGAGACCAAGGCGTGGCTGCGCGAGAGTCTTCAGGCGGCTGAGCGGCTGAGCGTGGGCGAGGGATCGGGGCCGCTGCTCCACCTCGCGGGGCTCTGGCAGCGCGGTGGCCTCACCACGGCTCCCACTCCGGAGTCGATCCGCGCGGAATGGTGGGAGGGCATCGCGCAGGTGCGCCAGGAAACCGACGACCTCGGATTCATTCAGGGGCTCGCCAACGGCACGCTCGAGCGTGAGCACTTCCTCGAGTACATCGCGCAGGACTCCGTCTACCTCATCGCCTACTCGCGGGCGCTCGCCCGGGTATCCACGCTGGCCCCGACCCCCGAGGAGCAGGCGTTCTGGGCGCGGGCAGCGAACGGGGCGATCATGGGGGAGTTCGAGCTGCACCGCGCCAGGCTCGGCGACGACGAGCCGATTGAGGTCGCGATCCAGGCCCCTTCAGCTGCGACGAGCGGCTACACGAACCACCTGCTCGCCGCGAGCACCAAGGACTACGCCGAGGCGGCGGCCGCGATGCTGCCCTGCTACTGGGTGTACGCGGATCTCGGGCAGCGGCTCCTCGCAGGCGAGATCCACGAGCGCGCGAAGTCGGCCGAGCACCCGTATGCGGAGTGGATCAGGACCTACGACGACCCCGGCTTCGCCGCCGATAACGAGACCGCTATCGGCTACGTGGCCGCCGCGGCGTCCGCGGCAACTCCGGAGACACGGGAACGGATGTGGCGCGCCTTCGAGGCCGCAACGATCTGGGAGCGGGAGTTCTTCGGGCAGACGCCGGCCGGGTAGATTGCGGCCTGCGGGTAGCGCGTAGTGAAGCATCCGCGCGCTGCCCGGGTCTTGTCTGGGCCATCCTGCAGCTGCGAACACGCTGCCTGGAAAAGCAATTGCCCCAGCGCGGCGATCTGAAAGACCTCGTCTGGGGCGTACGTAGTTAGTCTAAACCGGCTGTTCATAATTGAAGGTGTCGGGCCACGGTGGGGAGTCGTAACGAGTGCGGTCTTCCCTTACCCGCCGAGAGGCCAGAACCACCTGCAGCGACGAAAGCACCGGAGGGGTTGCGGCAGGCATAAGGCCCGCGCCCATCTGCCCTGCCGGGGCGAGGGCGCAAGTGCTCGAGGCAGCAGTCAGCGCGCACGTTGGCACGAGGTTGTGTTGAAGCGGAAGTGGCTCCGGCGGGAGTGCTGCAGGGGCTCCCGCGCTCGCTACTCGGCTGACGGCGTCCGGTTGCTCTGGGTGGTTTCCACCGTGCTAATGAACCGCGGGCGCCACAATCCCTAGGGGAGAAGACACGTCGCCTGATGCGCTCAAACACCATGATCTCAGCGAAGTCGTGAGTGATTTACCGTAAATGAACCATGACTTCGCTGAAGTCATGGTTGTTGAGCGTGCCGAATCGCTGAGGTCTACACCTTCAATGGTGGGGAGCCCGGAAACCATACGAGCTCGAATCGCAGGCGCTCTCAGTGAGCGCGCGGGAAATTAGATTCCTCTCAGTTCAGTATTTCGCCTAGCTGGCGTGAGGCGCGAGCTGGTGCGCCTCGCAGCGCACGGCCTCGTGCTCGGAGCATGCGACGAAGCGCTCGCGGCAGGATCCCTCGGCGCAGTCGACGAGGTGTGAGGTGGGGGCCTGGCACACGGCGCAGCTGCCGATCACCGCAGCGCCGGGCGCGAAGTCCATCGCCTCGCGGCCGTCGAACACGGCGAGCGATCCCTCCCAGAGGCCGTCGTTGCCGAAGGCCTCACCGTAGCGGACGATGCCGCCGTCGATTTGGTAGACCTCTTCGAAGCCGCGCGCGACCATCGCGGCCGAGAGGATCTCGCAGCGGATCCCACCGGTGCAGTACGTCACGATGGGCTTGCCCTTGATGTCATCGAACGCGCCCGATTCGATCTGAGCGATGAAGTCGTGTGTCGTCTTCACGTCGGGCACAACTGCGCCCTTGAAGCGACCAATCTCCGCCTCCCAGGCGTTGCGGCCGTCGAAGAAGACGACGTCGTCGCCGCGCTCTGCGACGAGCTCGTTCACCGCGGCGGGGGAGAGGTGCGTGCCGCCACCAACGACGCCCGACTCGTCGACGACGGTCTCGGCGGGAATCCCGAATGCGACGAGTTCGTCGCGTACCTTTACGCTGAGCTTCGGGAAGTCAGAGATGGCCTGCCAGGGCACGCTGCGATCGATGCCCTTGAGCAGGTCGGGCGCGACCGTGTCGAAACCGGAGCCCTCGCTCCACTTCACGTCGAGCCCCGAGAACGGCCCGTACTCGCGCGTGCGCTTGAGGTACTGCTTGCACGCGTCGATCTCGCCGCCGACGGTGCCGTTGATGCCGTGCTCGGAGATGATGATGCGGCCGCGCAGTCCGAGTGACTCGCAGAGCTCGCGCTGCCACAGGCGCACGGCCTCGGGGTCGCTCACGGGGGCGAACGCGTAATAGAGGAGAATCTTGGGGTGGCTCACCCTCCCAATGGTACGGCCTCGAGCTGGGCGGGGCTCTGCCGTCAGCCGCCCTCCTCGCAACCTCTCTTCCCCGATTTATTGGAACTGAGTGTTTTTTGGCCTGCGTAAGGGTCGGAAGAGATTAATCGAGGGGGAGAGGATCGCCGAGGGCGGGCTGCCGGTCGGAGGTCGGAGAGGATATGGAGGGCAGCCCGGCGGCCAGGCAAGGAGCCAGGCAGGTAGTCAGACAGCTGCGCAACGCCCGGGCGTTGCGCGAGCGGCGCAAAACCCGTAAGCTTAACCCTTGGTCGTGCGCCGTCCCAGTGCATGTACCGCGGGAACCGTTTGTTGAGGAGTGCCTCGGCAGGATCTCGCAGACAAGAAATCTTGGGTGAGGCCGTCCGGCCTCACGGTATGAGAGGAAACATCATGGCAGCAGTGTGCCAGGTGACCGGCGCCGTTCCCGGCTTCGGACACAACATTTCACACTCGCACCGTCGCACCAAGCGTCGGTTCGATCCGAATATCCAGAAGAAGACTTACTTTGTGCCGTCACTCGGCCGCAAGGTGACCCTCACCCTTTCGGTGAAGGGCATCAAGGTCATCGATGCACGTGGCATCGAGGCAGTGGTCTCTGACCTCAAGAAGCGCGGGGTGAAGTTCTAATGGCTAAGGACAAGGACGTACGTCCGATCATCAAGCTGAAGTCGACGGCAGGAACCGGGTTCACTTACGTGACCCGCAAGAACCGTCGCAACACCCCCGACCGCCTCGTGCTCAAGAAGTACGATCCGGTCGTCCGTAAGCACGTTGACTTCCGAGAGGAGCGCTAAGCATGGCTAAGAAGAGCATGATTGCGAAGAACAAGCAGCGCCAGGCGATTGTTGCGCGTTACGCTGAAAAGCGTCTCGAGCTCAAGAAGGCGCTCATCGACCCCAACGGTACCGACGAGAGCCGCGAGGCTGCTCGTGTGGGCCTGCAGAAGCTGCCCCGCAACGCGTCGCCCGTACGCGTTCGGAGCCGCGACGTCATCGACGGCCGCCCCCGTGGCGTGCTGACGAAGTACGGCGTTTCGCGTGTTCGCTTCCGCGACATGGCACACCGTGGCGAGCTGCCCGGCATCACCAAGTCGAGCTGGTAATCGCTCGCTGGTAATCCAGTAGCACCGCTTCACAAGAGGGGCGGGGAAGATCAGAAATGATCCTCCCCGCCCCTCTTTGCGTGCACCCGCGCTGTTCGCTGAGAGCGGTTTCGACACGCGGTTCGGAGGAAAACCGCGGAATCGCGCCGCTTTTCGGCAAACGTAGGGTAGATTCATACCGATCAAACTGATCGGAACCTCTTAGCGGAGGTGACACCCCGAATAGATCAGGGGCCGGCCAACCATCGGTCACCGCCCTGAAAGGACACAACATGGCACTCAACAAGACCGAGCTCGTCGCAAAGATCGCCGCTGAGACTGGCCAGAGCCAGGCTGCAGTTTCGAACGTACTTGACGGCCTGTTCGCAGCTGTCGCTGAGACCGTCGCTGCAGGCGAGAAGGTTTCGATCCCCGGCTGGCTCTCGTTCGAGACCGCGACCACCGCTGCTCGCACCGGCCGCAACCCGCGCACCGGCGAGACCATTGACATCCCCGCTGGCAAGCGCGTCAAGGTTTCGGTTGGCTCGAAGCTCAAGGCTGCCGTGAAGTAGCTTTCATTTCTCGAAACCCCCGTGTGGCTGTTGCCATCCGGGGGTTTCGTGTTTCCGGTCGCAGCGTAAGCTAGTGCGGTGCCCAAGAAAATTACTGATCCCGCAGAGATCCGCCCCTGGGCAGCCCTCTGGACGCTCGTCCTTGGCTTCTTCATGATCCTCATCGACACGACGATCGTGTCGGTCGCGAACCCGACGATCATGCAGAGCCTGAACACCGACATGACCGCGACGCTGTGGGCGACGAGCGCCTACCTGCTCGCGTACGCCGTGCCGCTGCTCATCACGGGCCGGCTCGGCGACCGCTTCGGCCCGCGCCGCGTGTACCTCATCGGACTCACCGTATTCGCGCTCTCCTCGCTCGCGTGCGGCCTCTCGCCGACGATCGAGGCACTCGTTGTCGCGCGAGTCTTCCAGGGCTTCGGCGCGGCACTCATGACGCCGCAGACCATGGCGATTATCACCCGCATCTTCGCGCCGCGCGAGCGCGGCCAGGCGATGGCGGTCTGGGGGATCACCGCGGGCGTCGCCACGCTGGTCGGCCCGATCCTCGGCGGCTTCCTCATCGACGCGGTGAGCTGGGAGTGGATCTTCTTCATCAACGTGCCGGTCGCGATTGTCGGGTTCGTGCTCGCGCTCAAGTATGTGCCGCGCCTGGAGACGCACGCGAACCGCCTCGATTGGCTCGGCGTCGTGCTCAGTGCGGTCGGCATGTTCCTGGTGGTCTTCGGTATTCAGGAGGGCGAGAACTTCAACTGGGGCCAGATCTGGGGGCCGATCTCCGTGTGGCTGCTCATCGGTGTGGGGTTCGTGGTGCTCGGGCTGTTCGTCTGGTGGCAGCACGTGCAGAAGGGCCAGCCGCTCCTGCCGCTGCGCATCTTCCGTGACCGCAACTTCTCAGTCGGCACGTCGACGATCGTCACTGTCGGTTTCGCAGTGACGAGCATGAGCATGCCGCTGATGTTCTTCTTCCAGCTCGTGCGGGGGCTCACGCCCACGCAGTCGGCGCTCATGATGGTGCCGATGGCGGTCATTTCTGCGGGTCTCGCTCGCCCGATCGGCATCTTGATTGACCGGGGCGATCCACGCCGCATCGCGACGGTCGGGCTCTTGCTCGTCGCCGGCGGTATGCTGCTGTACTTTGCGCTGCTCGGGCCGAACACTCCCGTCTTGCTGCTGCTGATCCCGAGCGCGATTCTCGGTGTCGCGAACGCCTGCATGTGGGGGCCGCTCTCGGCGATCACCACGTTCAACCTGCCGATGGATCTCGCCGGGGCGGGCTCCGGCGTCTACAACACCAGCCGGCAGGTCGGAGCGGTGCTCGGGTCAGCCTCGATCACGGCCCTCATGGCGTCGCGGATCAGCGCCGAGCTCGGCGCGGGAGACGCTGCGAGTATGGCGGGCGGGCAGTTGCCCGAGCCGCTGCGTGAGGGCTTCGCGCTCGCGATGGGGCAGTCGCTCCTGCTCCCGGTCGCCGTGATCGCTGTGGGGGCCGCGCTGACGCTGCTGTTCGCGCCGCGGCCGCCGCGCACGGGGCCCGTGCGCGTTACGGCTCCGCCGGTGTCGTCCGCCGAGTAGACGTCCGCCGAGTAAGCGGAGGCTGCCCACACCGCGAGGGATCGGTGCGCCTCGGGCGGGATTCGCGCATTCCGCGTGGGATCGGTGCGCCCGGCCCGGGGTCACGCGGTTGTCCCCGCTGCCCGGTACGCTCATGACATGAGCATGGGTGGAGGCGGCGGTGGCCGCGGGGGTCGGGTGTCCGGCGGAGATTTCGCCGCGCAGCGCAAACTGAACGAGGCGGCCCCGAAGGTGGATCGCCTGGGCTCGCGCATTGCCGAACTCTTCAAGCCCTACAAGGGCCCGCTCGCCGTCATCGTCGTGCTCGTGCTGTTCTCTGCGGCGCTCGGCATCATGCCGCCGCTCATCACGCAGCGGGTGTTTGACGAGGGGTTGTTCCCGGTCGAGGGCGGCGGGCCGAACATGACCGTGCTCGCGTGGCTCGTCGGCGCGATGATTGCGGTGTTCATCATCTCGGCGCTGCTCGGGATCGTGCAGACCTACTTCACCGCCCGCGTCGGCAACCGCGTCATGGGCGACCTGCGCGTGAAGCTGTTCTCGCACCTGCAGTCGATGGAGCTTGGCTTCTTCACTCGCACGAAGACCGGCATCATCCAGTCCCGCCTGCAGAACGACGTCGGCGGCGTCGCGAACGTGCTCACGAACACCGTCTCGAACGTCATCGGCAACACGGTCACCGTGATTGCGGCGGCGGTCGCGATGATCCTGCTGAGCTGGAAGCTCACGATCATCGCAGTGATCCTTATGCCTGTGCTCGTCATCGCGCAGCGTCGCGTCGGCCAGGTGCGCGCCCGCATCGCTGGCAAGACGCAGGAGTCGCTCTCTGAGATGAGCGCGATCACGCAGGAGGCGCTGTCGGTGTCGGGCGTGCTGCTCGCGAAGACCTACTCGCGGCAGACCGCCGAGACCGAGCGCTACGCGAACGAGAACACCACGCAGGTGTCGCTGCAGGTGAAGCAGGCGATGAGCGGGCAGGTGTTCTTCGCGCTCGTCAACGTCTTCCTCTCCGCCGTGCCCGCAATCGTGTATCTCGTGAGCGGCTGGCTCATTGTGCGTGCGACCGGGCAGGGGCTCGACGCGGGCATCACTGCGGGGACGATCGTCGCGTTCACGACGATCCAGTCGCGGCTGCTGTTCCCACTCATGGCGCTCATGCGCGTCGCGCTTGACCTCCAGACCTCGAGCGCGCTGTTCGCGCGTATCTTCGAGTACATCGACCTCAAGCCGCAAATCGTCGACAAGCCGGACGCGCTCGAGCCTTCCGAGGTTGCCGGGGAAGCGGGCCGGATCGTCTTCGACGACGTCGTCTTCGCGTACCCCGATGCGGGGCCCGACGACCGGCCAACGATAGACCATGTCTCGTTCACGATCGAGCCGGGAGAATTCGTCGCCTTCGTCGGGGCCTCCGGCTCCGGCAAGACCACCATCGGTTCGCTCATCCCGCGGCTGTACGACGTGCGCGGCGGCTCGGTGAGCTACGGCGGCGTCGACGTGCGCGATCTCCAGCAGGAGGCGCTCATGGATCGCATCGGAGTTGTCACGCAAGAGCCGTACCTGTTCCACGCGTCGATCGGCGACAACCTCCGGTACGCGAAGCCCGACGCGACCGACGAGGAACTCGTAACGGCCGCGAAGCTCGCGAACATCCACGACACGATCGACTCGTTCGCTGGCGGCTACGACACGATCGTCGGCGAGCGCGGCTACCGGCTCTCGGGAGGCGAGAAGCAGCGCATTGCGATCGCGCGCGTGCTGCTGAAGAACCCGCGCGTGCTCGTCCTCGATGAGGCGACGAGCGCACTCGACACCGTGAACGAGCGCATCGTGCAGCGCGCGCTCGACGACGCGCGCGCCGGCCGCACGACGATCGCGATCGCGCACCGACTCTCCACCGTCGAGGGTGCGGACCGCATCTTCGTGCTCGGCGCGGGGCAGATCCTCGAGCAGGGCACGCATCAGGAGCTGCTTGCGCTCGGCGGATCCTACGCGGAGCTCTACGCGCAGCAGTCCTAGGCTGGGCGAGGCCGCTCGGCGGTGGGTGCCCGTGCCGCGCGGTCGGGAGCGGGTAGCCCCGCGGCACACTTGTAGCGTGCATGCCACTCGAACGGGTGCTAGCCTCTGGGTGTCACCCGCGAGGCAAGGAAGCTGAAATGACGACTCCCCCGACTACGGCTCACGCGTTCGACCCGATGGTGTTGGTTGCGGCGCTCGACAGCGAACGAGTGCTCACTGATCCTGCGGTTACGGGAGCGTACGCGCACGATGACGCAGAGTGGGCTCCGTTTGCGCTGCCGCTCGCCGTCGTGCTGCCACGGAGCACGGAAGAGGTCGCCGAGGTGGTGCGGGCTGCCGTGAGCGCCGGAGTGGCCGTGGTGCCCCGCGGCGCTGGGACGGGGCTCTCGGGCGGCGCGAATAGCTCCGAGAATGCGATCGTTGTGTCTCTCGAGCTCATGCAAGATGTGTTGCAGGTCGACGTCGAGGAGCGCTACGCGGTCACCCAGGCTGGCGTCATCAACGATGCACTGCGCGCGCGGGTGGCGA